>JAJYAH010000886.1 GCA_021779635.1 Pseudomonadota bacterium
TGTATCGCGGGCTGCAGCCGCTGTTCGACGGCAGCGAGTTCAGCGTCAACGCCGCCGATGTTTCGTCCGGCCTCGACCTGTGGACCGCCAATTCGGCGGGGCAGCCCACAATGAGGGGCACCGCGACGTGGTGAAGTTTCCAAGTCCGTCATTGCGAGCGAAGCGAAGCAATCCATAGCGCTGCAGGAAAGATTGGATTGCTTCGTCGCTGCGCTCCTCGCAATGACGGCTCACATCTCGATGGAGGTCTACCGGCATTGCCGCGCAAACCCGCCAAGACTACCGTCAAGCACGCGACGCTCGATCTGTTGCGGGCGTTCGGAATCCGAAAGGTGTTCGGCAATCCCGGCTCGACGGAATTGCCGTTCCTGAGCGACTGGCCCGACGATATCGACTACGTGCTCGGACTTCAGGAAGCGTCCGTGATCGGCATGGCCGACGGTTATGCCCAGGCCACCCGCAACGCCGGCTTCGTCAACCTGCATTCCGCCGCCGGCGTCGGCAATGCGCTCGGCAATATCTACACCGCGCACCGCAACCAGACCCCGCTGGTGATCACCGCGGGCCAGCAGGCGCGCAGCATCCTGCCGCTGCAGGCCTTTCTGTATGCCGAGCGCGCGTCGGAGTTTCCGCGTCCCTATGTCAAGTTCAGCGTCGAACCGGCGCGGCCTGAGGATGTCCCGGCGGCGATCGCGCGCGCTTATTACGTCGCGATGCAGCCGCCCTGCGGACCGGCGTTCGTCTCGGTACCGGTCGACGACTGGACTCATCAGGTCGACCGCCTGGAGGCCCGCAGCATCAGCCGCGAATTCGGCCCGGATCGCGAGGCGATGCAGGCCCTCGTCGCCGCGCTATCGGCGAGCAAACGGCCAGCCCTCGTCGTCGGTCCCGGCGTCGATCGCGCGGAGGCCGTCGATCTGATGGTGCGCGTTGCGGAGAAAGCAAAGGCGGCGGTTTGGGTCAGCCCGTTTTCGGCGCGCTGCAGTTTCCCGGAACGGCATCCGCAATTCGCGGGCTTCCTGCATGCCTCGCCGGCGCAGCTCTCGGACGCCCTGCGCAATCACGATCTGGTGGTCGTGATCGGCGCGCCGGTTTTTACCTTTCACGTCGAAGGCCACGCCTCGATCTTCGATGGCGCGACCACGTTGTTCCAGATCACCGACGATCCGACCGCCGCCGCGGTGTCGCCGCGCGGCGCCAGCATCATCGCAACCCTAAAGCCCGCGCTGACAACGCTGATCGACCTTTTGCCCGAGACCAGGCGCGCGTTGCCGGCGGGCCGCGTCTTGCCGCCCGCGCCGGTCGCGGCCGATCCTGTCCCTGTCGAATATCTGCTGCATACGCTCTTGATCGCGATGCCTGCAGACGCCATGCTGGTGGAGGAAGCCCCGTCGCACCGTCCGGCGATGCAGAAATTCATGCCGATGCGCGGGCAGGACAGCTTTTACACCATGGCGAGCGGCGGCCTTGGCTACGGCCTGCCGGCCTCGGTCGGCATCGCGCTCGCCCATCCCCGGCGCCGCACGGTTTGCCTGATCGGCGATGGCTCGGCGATGTATTCGATCCAGGCGTTGTGGACCGCGGCGCAACGCAAGCTGCCGCTGACGATCGTGGTGATCAACAATGCCGGTTACGGCGCGATGCGCTCGTTCAGCCAGGTGATGCAGGTGCGCAACGTGCCCGGCCTCGATCTGCCCGGCATCGACTTTGTGCAGATCGCCCAGGGGCTCGGCTGTGATGCGGTGCGGGTGACAAAAGCGTCCGAACTCGCGCCCGCGCTGACGCGCGGTCTCGCGCATGACGGCGCCAGCCTGGTCGAGGTGATGGTGGATTCGGCGGTGCCGTTGCTCTACGCGCAGACGCGTTAGCGGCACGACTCAGCCCATCGCGTCATGCATCAAGGAATTCCTGCACCATATCAGCCAGGATTTTGCCTCCGCGGCTGTTGAGATGAACGCCGTCAACATGGAAACGCCAGCCGTTCATTTCGGCGATTTCGTCGGTGCTGCGGCCGAGTATAAAGTAGCGAAACACATCTCGATAAAATGAAAGAAATCGGAATGAGGTGAAGGCGCGCCCGGGGCAAGCCGCTATCTGCTCGTGGAGACGCTCGTAAAAAGGGATATAGGCAACGCCTTCTTTCGCGGCGACCTCTTTGATCATCCCATTATACCGACCGTAGAGCGAATTGAGTTCGCGCTGCGTCGCGTCAGTCGGAACCGGGTCCTCTCCAACCTGCGGCACGGAAACGAGAGCGATCGCCGCCGACGTCTCCGCTTTGAGCCGGCGCACGATGCTCCGCACATTTTCATCGAACCACCCCGGCGAAGGTGGCTTCGGCAGGTGTTTCACCAGGCGGAAAAAGAACCCCACGCATTTGAAGACCGACGCCAGGACATCGTTGCCCCCGGTCAGGATCACGACCTTGTCGGGACGAGCCGCCAGAACGCTGGGCAATCGCCGGAGCGCGTTGTACGCAAGATCACCGCCGACACCGAAGTTGATGAAACGCAATCGACTGTTTTGCGATCGTCGCTCCAGCTCGGCGATCCAGTTGAAGGCCTGCCCCTTGCCCGCGGTCGTGCTGGAACCAAGACATGCCACCACTACCGGTTTCGACATCATCGACGCCCCGGATGAGCTCCCTCACCCATGCGTTTCCCGCATCTTGGCCTGGATCTTCGCCATGCCTGATATCCAGCGATCGTAATTCTCGGTCTTCTTGCGCATATAGCCCGCGACCTGCGGATGCGGCAGGATCACGAATGTCTCCTGCTCCAATCCCTGCAGGACATCCTTGGCCACCTGCTCCGGCGTCAGATCGCCGTCGCCGGATTGCGGACCCTTCGGGATCGACCGCAGCATGTTGGTATCGACGCCCTGCGGGCACAGGATCGAAACGCGGATGCCATGGGCCTTGTGCGAGATCGCAAGATTTTCCGCAAATCCCACCGCGGCATGCTTGGTGGTCGAATAGGCCGGGCTTCCCACCTGCGACAGCAGACCCGCGGC
>JAJYAH010000887.1 GCA_021779635.1 Pseudomonadota bacterium
CGGCCTTGATGGAATCGGCGGCACTGATCGTCTCGATCTCTGCATTGGCCTCGTCGATCAGGGCCTTGATGCCGCGATGAATGGTTTGGGGCATGGCTTCTCGCTTGGTTTTATTGTCCCGTCATTCCGAATGGTCCGAAGGACCAGACCTCAGATGCGCAATTGCGCATCGGGGAATCTCGAGATTCCCGGTTCGATGCTGCGCATCGCCCCGGAATGATGCGGATTGTTACCGCACCAGTTCCTTCATCGCGCCTTCAAGACCCTCGATCGTGATCGGGAACATGCGCTCCGAAAACAGCCGCCGGATGATGGTGGTGGATTCAGAATAATCCCAGTGTTTCTGCGCCACCGGATTGAGCCAGACCGCATGCGGATAGGTGCGGGTGATGCGCTCGAGCCAGACCGATCCCGCCTCTTCATTGACGTGCTCGACCGAGCCGCCGGGAACCATGACTTCGTAAGGCGACATCGAGGCGTCGCCGACAAACACCACCTTGTAGTCGTGCGGGTATTTATGCAGCACGTCCCAGGTCGGGGTGCGATCGGTAAAGCGGCGGCGGTTCTGCTTCCACACGCCTTCATAGAGGCAGTTGTGGAAGTAGAAATATTCCATGTGCTTGAATTCGGCCTTCGCCGCGGAGAACAATTCCTCGACCTGTTCGATGTGCGAATCCATCGAGCCGCCGATATCGAAGAACACCAGCACCTTGACCGCGTTGCGCCGTTCGGGGCGCATATGCACATCCAGATAGCCGTGATTGGCGGTCTCCTTGATCGTGGTGTCGAGATCGAGTTCGTCCGGCGCGCCGGTGCGGGCGAATTTGCGCAGCCGCCGCAACGCGATCTTGATGTTGCGGATGCCGAGTTCGACATTGCCGTCGAGATCCTTGAACTCGCGCTTGTCCCACACCTTGACGGCGCGGAAGTTGCGGTTCTTCTCCTGGCCGATGCGGATGCCTTCCGGATTGTAGCCTTCCGCGCCGAATGGCGAAGTGCCGGCGGTGCCGATCCACTTGCTGCCGCCCTGATGCCGGCCCTTCTGTTCTTTCAAGCGCTGGCGCAAGGTCTCCATGAGCTTGTCCCAGCCCATCGCCTCGATCTGCTTCTTCTCTTCCTCGGTGAGATATTTCTCCGCCAGCTTCTTCAGCCATTCGGCGGGAATGTCCGCCTTCTCCATGGCGTCGAGCAGGCTCTCCAGCCCCTTGAATACGGTGCCGAACACGCGATCGAACTTGTCGAGATTGCGCTCGTCCTTCACCAGCGACGCCCGGGACAGGTAATAAAAATTCTCCACCGTCTGTTCGGCGAGGTCGGCGTTGAGCGCTTCCATCAACGTCAGATATTCGCGCAAGGTCACCGGGACCTGCGCGTCGCGAAGCGATGTGAAGAATTGCAAGAACATGGACTACAGATTGCCCGCCGGACCGCGAACGTCAAGGGCCTCCGCAGGGCACAGAGGCCTAGACCTGACGGGTTTTTCGACTAGAATTGAGCCGTTAGGGCTGGTCAGATGGGGCATTATCGATGGGTATTATAGCTGCGCTCGTGATTGGCGCAATCGCCGGCTGGCTTGCCGGCCTGATCGTGCGCGGCGCCGGTTTTGGGCTGATCGGAAACATCGTCGTCGGCATCATCGGCGCGCTGGTCGCAAGCTGGCTGCTGCCGCAACTGGGCGTCAGCCTTGGCGGCAGCGCATTGCGCGATATTGTCAATGCCACGATCGGCGCCATTGTCGTTCTCGTCATCCTGTCGCTGGTCAGACGCGTCTGACCAGCCTCTTGATTCCCGCAACAACCGCCGATCCAGCGGTCGTTTTCACTTTCGGCCGAGGCGCACCCCTGCGCACAAGAATAATCAACAAGGCAAATGCTCGATGAAATTTACCGGAACCAAAAACTACGTCGCCACCGATGACCTCAAGATTGCCGTTAACGCCTCGATCGTGCTCGAGCGTCCGCTGCTGATCAAAGGCGAGCCCGGCACCGGCAAGACCGTGCTGGCCGAGGAAGTCGCCAAGGCGCTCGGCGCGCCGCTTCTGACCTGGCACATCAAGTCCACCACCAAGGCCCAGCAGGGCCTGTACGAATACGACGCGGTGTCGCGGCTGCGCGACAGCCAGCTCGGCGACGCCAGGGTTTCCGACATCAGCAATTACATCAAGCGCGGAAAATTGTGGGAGGCCTTTACCCACGACAAGCGCCCGGTACTGCTGATCGACGAAATCGACAAGGCCGACATCGAGTTTCCCAACGATCTTCTGCTCGAACTCGACCGCATGGAGTTCTTCGTCTACGAGACCGGCGAGAACATCAAGGCCAAGCTGCGCCCGATCGTGATGATCACCTCGAACAACGAGAAGGAATTGCCGGACGCGTTCCTGCGCCGCTGCTTCTTCCACTACATCAAGTTTCCCGACATCGACACCATGAACCAGATCGTCGACGTGCATTTCCCCGGCATCAAGAAGCGGCTGGTGGAAGAAGCCTTGCGGATCTTTTTCGAGGTGCGGGAAGTACCGGGCCTGAAGAAGAAGCCTTCGACGTCGGAGTTGCTGGACTGGCTGAAGCTGCTGCTCAATGAGGACATGACGCCGGAAATGCTCAGGGAGCGCGACCCGCGCAAGCTGATCCCGCCGCTGCACGGCGCGCTCCTGAAAAACGAGCAGGACGTGCATCTGTTCGAGCGGCTGGCGTTTCTCAGCCGAAGAGAAGTCTAGGCGCTCCCTCGGCCACGAAAAAAGAAAAAAAGATAGGGTACGATGAACGTTCAAGAGCAAATTCGCACCGCGCCGGCTGACAGCACGGAGCATTTCGACGTCATTATCGCGGGCGCCGGTATCTCCGGGGTGGGCGCCGCCTATCATCTGACCACGCAGTGCCCGGGGACAAGTTTCGTCGTCCTCGAGGCGCAGAACGGCTTTGGCGGAACCTGGCGCACCCACCGCTATCCCGGCATCCGCTCCGACAGCGACCTTCATACCTTCGGCTACCGGTTCAAGCCCT
>JAJYAH010000888.1 GCA_021779635.1 Pseudomonadota bacterium
TCCACGACCTCTAACCGCTCAGTACTGCGCTTATGGACATCCATAAGGACTGTTACAGCGCAATCAACTTAACCCAACAAGACGGTCCCAACCGGAGGAAGACGTTATTCATGCGTTACACTGGTCTCGTGGACGGCATCGCTGGGGCCTACGGTGTGGCGGTGCCTGATTTGCCCGGTTGCACCTCGGACGGCCCCCACGACGGATGAAGCCCTGCGCAACGCGGTCGAAGCGGTGCGACTGTGGGTCGAAGATGCGATCGACGACGGCGAGGTGTCGCCACCTCCGCGCTCGGTCGAGGCGCTTCGGGCCGATCCTGAGATTGCCGCCGCACTGGCCGCAGGCGCCGTCCTCGGCATGGTGCCGCTGGTTCTTGACGCTGGCCGAGCAGTCCGGGCCAATTTGTCGCTCGATGCCGGCCTGCTCGATGCCATCGACGAGGCGGCGAAGGCTCACGGGCTCATAAGTTCGGCATTTCTCGCTAGCGCCGCACGGGAGAAGATCGAAGGGCCTTCGGGATCACGCGGGAGGCATATCGACAGGACCCCAACCCACAAGCCGCCTAGTCGCCATACCAACAAACCGCGTGCCAAGTCAGAGTCAAGCAAAGCGGCAAGATCTAAACGACGCGTGAAATGATGAGGAGGGATGCCAGCTGAGCAAGCTTGGCAAGCAGCTAATCAACGCAGCCAAGTCGGCCCAGGCGATCGCCAAGGGCGAAGCCGATCCGAAAACCTACAGGGTGCATGTTCCGGCCCACCTCGACGTTCGGGCGATTCGGACCAAACTCAAAATGAGTCAGAACGCATTCGCGCCCGCTTCGGCATCTTGCCATCCACGTTACGCGATTGGGAACAGAAACGAAGCCATCCTGATGGAGCAGCGCGTGTCCTATTGATGGTCATCGACAAGGAGACGGACGCAGTCACCCGCCCACTTGCGCCGACCTCACGCCAAAAGCATGTTCAAAAAAGTGCCGCCCGCGGATCAGTGTGACTACGCATGCCCACGACGTAGAGATCGTTGACTACCACAAGGGATAGCGCATGCCATTCGCAACAAATCCAGGCCCGGTGGAGGCGATCAAGCATTATATGGACCAGAATGGGCTGTAGCCCGCGACCTCATTCCCTTCATCGGCAGTCGTAACCGTGTGCACGAGGTGCTCAATCGAAGGCGCTCACTGACGCTAAAAATGATCTGGCGATTGCATGAAGCGCTGGGATTCCCGCAGAGTTGCTGGTCAAAGTGGGGCAGAGCGGGCAGCCTGAGCGCAGTGCGGCATGTCGCGCACGACAAAGTCGATGCGGAGAGTGTGTGATGGATCGATTGTTAGCGATGCTGAACCGCGAGCAATTCGCCTCGCAATTATGCACCTAATTAATGCACCGAAAAACCTGAGTGGTCTCAATGAGTTCCATGTAGCGAAAGGGAGACTTTCGCAGCACGGCCACTAGACGATTCCGACTAGGCTAAGAGCACAACTGCGTCGGCTTGGCGACTATTTGGTTGGCGCGACACGGCGCCTGTGGTTGAGCGTCAATTTCGAAAAACGGCTGTCAGCGGGTAGCTCGAAGATGGATCAGAAAGGCAACATGACCGATATCGCACTGCTCCGGTTGAACCGAATCGAGCGCTATGAACAACGCGCTGCCTGGCGACGCGATGACGATCGTCCGATACAGCCAAAGAGAGAATGTATCTTTTTATCAATCAAAGATTGTAAATGGCTTTCTTTTGCAGAACGAACCCAATTTCCCGATTTGGAATCAAGATCTTAGGTTTCCGGTACATCGGGCTCCTCGGTGACCTGGTGTTGCCTACTGGGTCTGAATTCGATGATCGACACCTCGTCAAAACACGCCGCTGAGACGGAACTTACGTTGCAAGATGTCAGCGTGTCTTTCCCACTCTACCAGAGCGGTTCGCGTTCGCTCAAAAAGAGACTGATGTTCCGTGGAACCGGCGGCCGACTCGCCAGCGATGCCAACCACCGGATCGTGGTGGAAGCTTTGCGGAACGTCACTCTGTCGTTGACGGCCGGCGACCGCATCGCCTTGATTGGCTCAAATGGAGCGGGAAAGACCACCTTACTGCGGGTAATGGCCGGGGTATATGAACCATTCCAGGGAGTGATCACAAGCGCCGGTCGGATATCGCCGATGTTTGACCTCAGTCTCGGCATCGATAACGATATCAGCGGGTACGACAACATCCGTCTTCGCGGATTGATTCTCGGACTTACGGCAGGCCAGATCGAGGAATTAATGCCGGGTATTGCCGAATTCACCGAGCTCGGCGACTATCTCGACCTCCCCGTCCGCACTTACTCCTCCGGCATGATGGCCCGGCTGACCTTTGCGGTCGCAACCTGTTTTTCGCCGGAAATTCTTTTGATGGATGAATGGATCGTGGCCGGAGATGCCGGCTTCCTGGCCAAGGCGCAGCATCGTATCGAAGCGTTTGTCGAACAGGTCAGTATTCTGGTGCTTGCCTCTCACAGCGTGGAGATATGTCGCAAATGGTGCAATAAAGCGGTGTGGTTGGAGCGCGGTGAAATCAAAATGCAGGGCGACATTGAGACGGTCTTGGCGGCGTATTCGCGCGAAGTTGGCACAACGTAGTTGCCGAACGTCATGCCAATCGTCATCAATTATGGATTGGTGACGTACCATGGGTTTTAGGCAGATCGCTGTTTCCTCGCCTAGCTACTTTCCGGCGCAAAATTGATTTTCCGGGATTGAGGTCAGTTGGTTGCCCCAAAACAAAACCCGCCGGGGTGAGCGGCGGGCGCGAGTTGGCTTAGATTGAGGCGCCTACTGGACGGATTGTTTTTCCATTGTGCGACCGATGTTGACGATATTGTCGGCGATGACACCGAGCCCGACCCAACGCTTCATTCCGGCATCGCCTTTGTAGTGGCAGCGATCGAGCCCGTGTCGCCGCTTGACCACGCTGATGCGTCCCTCGCATCCGGTCCGCCATTTCTGTCCGTTGCGGAACCA
>JAJYAH010000120.1 GCA_021779635.1 Pseudomonadota bacterium
CTCCACAGAGCCGCATTTGCGCCTTCCAGGCAATCTCACCTCAAAATCGCGCGTTTGCCATCGATCATGGCGACAGTATCGCCGAGATGAAAGATTACGCCGCGCCCCTCGTGGAGACTAATGAACCATGTCGTTCGGTAAAACAGGCTGTTTGGCCGAAGAGAATACACTGTAGTGTCTGGCGAGGCCGATGCCCGCATGGAAAATCGAGCCATTTTCGGAGGCAAATTATTCCGTGGACAAGGATATCTTGCACAAATTGGAGCAGCGTCTCGGACCGATCCACGCAAGACAGCGATTGGGGATCGAGAAGGATCACGAAGCGCAAGTCTTTGGCCAAGGGCTTACTTTCTTCCATTTAGAGAACTTGCATTTGGCGCCGGCGATCATTCGAAATGCGCTGAAGCTGACGGGCCTCTATTGGCGTGCCCGCCGGAATGCAGAACGCGTCACTGTCAGGCGAAACGACCTGAGGTTCGCTGCGTTACCGTCACTTTTCGACGGCTATACCATTCTCCACATTAGCGACATGCATGTCGACATGAGTGAAGCCGCCATGCAGCACCTGATTGAGCTGGTCGACGGCATGCAATACGATCTATGTGTTCTAACCGGGGATTATCGAGGAAGGACTTTTGGACCGTTCGAGGCGGCTCTCGAGGGCGTGGCAAAGGTGCGAGCGCATCTAAAGCCCCCAATCTATGGTGTGCTCGGCAACCACGATACAATTCAAATGGTTCCGGCAATGGAGGCCATGGGGATACGAATGCTGCTCAACTGTGAATAAGCACCCAGGAGTAGCAGGAGTGACCCCCCGCACAGTCAGGTGGATCAATAGCTTAGTGCGCCGATCGGCGTCGGGACCCCACGCCGATTAACACCCAAGAAGTGCCTATTTCCCTTATTTCTTTATCTTCAGCGATGAGATACAGCGCGCGGACCAGCGAGCGTTTTGGCGCGCATGACGCGCCGCATCGGTCTCGCGCACGAGGTGATGCCGCCGGCCGATCTTGAGAATGCCGGCGCAAAAGCCGTGGAACAACTGCTGGCCAACGGGCCTGGCTCGCCAGGCTGGACCCGAAACGGGGAGGAATCAGGCGGCTTCGATCATGACGTCGCGCGCGGCATTGTCCACGATGACCGGGGTGTCGAAATATTGATAGCTCGGCTCCGATCCGAACGCGGAAAGAACGCGCTGGCGAAAGCTTTCGTCGTGCCAGCGCTGGGCATCCTCAACGCATTTCCACAAGTAGATGCCGCCACCTTTACCGGAGGCGAGATCGAAAATCATGTGCTTCCGGATCATATCCGGGTTCTGCTGCCAGCGCGGGATCGACTCGCGGAATTGGGCGATCATCGCCTCGCGCGTGATCCCCTTGGGCAGGTCAAACAGGACGATTTCAGTGATCATTGGACGCTAACCTTGCCATGTGCTATTCAGTATACTAACACAGTATTCGGCTCCTTCCCGCTAAGTGAAGCCAAAATCGGTCATGGGCCGGGGCTCGCGGTGCCAGATTTGATGACGGCGTTGTCAGCCGGGCTGCCTTCGATCAAGTGATCGGCCAGTAAATCGACGAGGCTTGCCAAACCGCCTTCCCATTTCCAGTGCGCCTTGCTTTCGTCCATCGTTAGCCGGCAATTGGAGCAGGACGATACCATCGTCTTGGCGCCGGTCTGTTCGACCTGCTCCATCTTGATCTTGAAGACCTTGTGACGAAGATCAGCAGCACGCTCGATGGCCTGCACGCCGCCGCCGCCGCCGCAACACCAGCCATAATTCTCGTTTGGAGTCATTTCACGGAAATCATTTGCGAAATCCTTAAGAAGATAGCGCGCGTCTTCTGTCGCCCCGCCGCGCCGCGAAATCTGGCATGGATCATGATAGGTGATTGAGCCCTCTAGTGGCTTGAGCTTCAGCCTGCCTTCGCGCTTCAACTGGGCCAGGAATTCGGAAATGTGCAGCACTGCGTAGGGCAGCGGGCGGTCAATCATGTTGGCGCCCGACCAGCGGAGCGCACCGAAGGCATGGCCGCATTCGGGAATGATGACCGTTTTCGCACCAACGCTTTCGGCAGCGTCGGTGATCCGCTGGACCATCAGCTTGGCTATATCCGCCTTGCCCGCGAGGTAGCCGAAGTTGGTGGCTTCATAGCCCTTGCTGCTCAGCGTCCAGCTGACGCCGGCGTGGTTGAGGAGCTTGGCCATCGCCACGACTGAATCGGGATATTTCATCAATTCGATCGAGGAAACTGTGAGCAGAATGTCCGCCTTGTCCTTATCGAGCGCGATTGGAACCTCGTACTCGTCGACAAGCCAATCGATGCGATCACGCAGTTTCTCCGCCGTCACGCCCAGCGGGCTACCATGATCGCGGGAATTGTCGGCCGCCGCGAGCAGGTCCTTCGGGGCCAGTCCGGCCTTGACGAACGCCTCGCGCGCGCCCCCGACAATCGAGGCGATGTCGATCCCCATCGGGCAAATCGTCGTGCACCGCCCGCACATTGTGCACGTGTCGAACAGCAGCTCCTCCCATTCCGTCAGATCGTCTTCGGTGATCCGGGGCGCCAGCCCAAGCCAGGCCAACGGAAACTTCTGGCGACGATAGGCCTTGGCGATAGGAAATAGTTTGTAAGCCGGCGTGTGCCTTGGGTCGCCCGAGGCCTCGTAGAAGTGGCAAGCCTCAGCGCATTGCCCACAATGCACGCAGGCTTCCAGGTAGCTGACCAGATGCTCCTCCGTGTGGGCGAGAAAAGTCTTCGCGGCGGCCTCGACGTCGATCCTGCTCATCGCGTCACCTCACTTTCACTTGCACGAGCTCTTCGCCATTTGGATCCACGACATGTACGGCGCAGGCGATGCAGGGATCGAAGCTGTGAATGGTGCGCATGATCTCCAGTGGCTGCTTGGGGTCGTGGAGCGTATGCCGGTCCATCAGGGCCGCCTCATAGGGGCCGGGCTGACCAATTGCATCGCGCGGTCCGGCATTCCATGTCGATGGCACCACCGCCTGGTAATTTTCGATCCGCCCGTTCTTGATCACCACCCAATGCGCCAGAGCCCCACGCGGCGCTTCCATGAAGCCGACTCCTCGCGCCTCGTCCGGCCAGGAGG
Organism: Pseudomonadota bacterium; assembly: GCA_021779635.1. The sequence continues at coordinate 3,115 of JAJYAH010000120.1, forward strand.
AGGGCTCCCATTTCCTGGGGTTGTGAACCGCCAGGTCACCGGCCTTGATGTTGGCAAGCAGATGGTCGAACCAAGTCAGCATCTGATCTACGACGATTTTGCTTTCAAGTGTGCGCGCCGCCGTCCGCCCCATCGTGGAGAACATGGCGGTCAGCGGCAGATCGAGCTTGGCGAGCGCCATGTGCGCGAGTTCGCGCGTGGGTTCGTGACCCTTGGCGTAGAGCATCAGGACGCGGGCGAGCGGACCCACCTCCATCACCTTGTCCTTCCAACGCGGCGCCTTCATCCAGGAGTAGCTCGCTGCGACGTCGAGCTGATCGAAGGGCGGCTTCGGTCCGGTGTAGTTCAGGTTTGTCTGGCCCGCATAGGGATGCAGGCCTTCATTCTTGCCGTTCGAATAGTCGTACCACGAGTGAGAGACGAATTCCTGAATCTCATCAGGATTGTTCATGTTGACAGGGTGGATGGTCGTGAGGTCGCGATTGAGGATGACCCCGGCCGGAATCAGCCAACTCGACGGATCGTCCATGCCTTTTTCGGGAAAGTCGCCATAGGTGAGGAAGTTTCCGACGCCTTCTCCACGTTGGAACCAGTCCTTGTAGAAGGAGGCGATGGCGAGGGTGTCGGGCAGATAGACCTGGTCGACGAACTCCTTCATGTGGCCGATCACGTTCTTGACCTGCTGCAGGCCCGCCATGTTCACTGCGGTCGCCGACGCGCCGCCCATATTGGTCGTGTCGATGCTGATCGGCGACGGCGAGCCCCCGACCAGAAAATTCGGGTGGGGGTTCTTGCCGCCGAAGATCGTGTGGATCTGGACGACTTCGCGCTGCCAGGCGAGCGCTTCGAGATAGTGCGCCACAGCCATCAGATTTGCCTCGGGCGGCAGCTTGTAGCCGGGGTGGCCCCAATAGCCGTTGGCGAAGATCCCAAGTTGCCCCGATTCCACGAAGTCCTTCAGCTTTTTCTGCGTGTCCGCGAAATAACCGGGGCTCGACCTCGGATAGCTCGATATGGATTGGGCGAGTTGTGAGGTGGCGGCAGGATCGGCCTTAAGGGCCGAGACGACATCCACCCAGTCGAGGGCATGCAGATGGTAGAAATGCATGACGTGATCATGCACGTACTGCGCAGCAATCATCAGGTTGCGGATCAGCTGCGCATTGGGCGGGATCGGGTAGTCGATTGCATTTTCGACCGCGCGCACCGACGCGATGCCGTGCACGAGCGTGCATACGCCGCAGATGCGCTGTGCGAACGCCCAGGCTTCGCGGGGATCACGGCCTTTGAGGATCAGTTCGATGCCGCGCACCATGGTGCCGGAGCTGTAGGCGCCGGTAATCGCGCCGCTGGCGTCCGTCTCCGCCTCGATCCGAAGATGGCCCTCGATGCGGGTAATCGGATCGACGACGACACGTTGGCTCATATCTCCACTCCCCGGCGACTATAGAAAATTCCAGTCTCGCTTGGCGTCAAGAACACCAGAAATGAATGCATCAGCTTGCCGAAGGGAAACCAGATCAGGAACAGCGCGACGGTGAGAATGTGTATCCCCAGCAGTGTCTCATACGGCGCCCAAAGGTGGCTCACGGCGACAAGCCCGGTGACGACAGGTAGCAGCGTCACGAACCAGCTGAAATAGTCATTAAATGTCGACAGCAGCTTGAGCACCGGACTGGTCAGCCGTCGCACGAGCGCTGCGACGAGCGAGGCCAATGTGATCACGGAAGCCACCGAGATCACGCCGCTTGGCAGGTGCGGCCATGTCACGCCGAACAGTCCGTGCATGAACAGGATGTGCTGAGCGAAGCCGAATACAATGATCGCGAGTCCGATGTGAAAGACGTAGCTGTTCACGGTTGCGAACAGCGAACTGCGCGCGAACGCCTTGGGCGGCCACAGGTGACGCACAAAGCCCGAAGCCGCGCCGACCAGGGCTGATGGTGCATCGACGCGGGCCACCGATCGGTCCTTCGCCCAAGGCAACAAGAGTAGCGATAGCAGCCGCCACAGAACGCCGAACATAAAGACGGCGAAGGCGATCTCCAGTGCGGGCCCTCGCGCAAAGTCCAGGAGGGTCATGATTGCATCTCCCTCTTTGCTCTGTTTCTCCGTCGCCGCGCCAGCCAGGCGCTGGCGGCGCCGACGGCCGCGCCGGCGACCGCAGCGCCCGCCACGATCTCCGCGTTGGTCGCCGTGCTCGACGGCAGCGGCGTATAGAATCCGCCCTTGTCCCAGAAGTTCGGCTCTGAACAGCCGAGGCAGCCGTGGCCCGACTGGATCGGAAACGAAACGCCGCTGTTCCACTTCAGCGTGGCACAGGCATTGTAAGTGACGGGGCCCTTGCAACCGACTTCATAGAGACACCAGCCGCTGCGCGCGCCTTCATCGTCGAAGCTCTTGGCAAACATCCCTCGGTCGTAGAATGGCCGACGATAGCATCGATCATGGATACTATCGCCGAAGAAGGCTTTCGGACGATTCAAATGGTCGAGATCGGGCAGTTTGCCGAAGGTGATGAGATAGGCGATGGTCCCAGCTATCGCTTCGGGGATGGGCGGGCATCCGGAGATATTGATCACCGGCTTGTCGGTGATGATTTCGGATACGGGCTCGGCGCCTGTGGGATTTGGCTTTGCGTGCGGAATGCCTCCGAATGCCGCGCAAGTGCCAACCGAAATCACCGCCAAGGCATCCCGCGCGGTCTCCTTCAGCACCTCGAGGTTGGTCTTCCCGGCGTTCGTCGAATAGACCCCGCCATCCTTTGTGGAGACCGAACCGTCGACCACCACGATATATTTGCCCTTGTTGGCCGCCATGGCGGCAAGCCGCGCCGCTTCCGCCGCGGTACCCGAGGCCGCCATCAGCGTCTCGTGATAATCAAGCGAAATGACGTTGAAGATCATGTCCTCGATGGTCGGATTGAACGAGCGCGTCAGGGATTCAGTGCAGCCGGTGCATTCCTGGAACGAAAGCCAGATCACCGACTGACGCCGGGTCTTGGCCAGCGCTTCGGCCATTGCCGCCGACGCCATCGGCGGCAGCGCCAGCAGGCTCGCGAGGTAGCTGGTGTATTTTAGCAGGGCGCGGCGCGAAACGCCGCGCCTGGCGAGCAGTTCGCCAATTGTTTCAGAGTCATCCATGCCTGATGTCCTCGCTTGCGGCCCTGGACGCATGCTCGGCCAGGGAGTCTCTTAGGCCCAACGCAGACGCAGCCACGTCGTTGCGGTGCGATGCCAGAATCTGCGGAGTCGACGTGACCTCGATATGCTCGGCCGCCACGTTATTCCCTGCGCCTAAGTGCCTGATCCACCACACGCCGGCGTATTGTGTTTCCCAGACTTCGCTTGTGCCGGCTACCGTAAGCAGGGCCTCGATCTCGCCGCGGCCTAGACGATCTTCCAGTTCGCTGCGATCGGCCGGCGTCATCGGCAGGCTGCGCAGATCGATGGCACTCACCTCACCTGTCTCGGCAAGCAGGGCGAGCCGCCCGGCGATCTCGTGGAGGACGCTTTGCGCCATGCCAGTACGAAAGTCGGTCGCGCCCAAAATCTCATCTTTCATCGTTCCAGCTTTCCAGTATCGACGCGACAGCCTTGCACGCCTTCGGAATCGCCGCGCCAACCGCTTTTGTAGGGGCCAGGCCCCAATCAGTTGATCCCGGCTGTATGGCGATCAGCGCCCGCCGCTGCGGTACAGTGCCCGCCAGATGGGCCGCCGATATCAGATCGGACAACGCCACCTCGTGCGCGGTGCGCTTGCTTCCGCGAAGCTGCTTGTCCATGTCCAGCCCCTGGAAGACCTGCATTGCGCCGGGCGCATCGTCCAACTCCATCGCGTCGATTGCGATGAGGGAGTTGAATTGTTCAACCGCGGCGAGAAGCTCCAGTCCGATCGTGCCCCCGTCGCGAAGCGCGACCAAATGGATGATCTGAATATTGGTTTCGAGCGCGCGAATGATATGCACACCTACCCCATCGTCGCTGAGCAGGCTGTTCCCGATCCCGAGGATCAGCGTTTGGGTCGTGGTTCGCATGAAAACTCGGGCTTTTTCACCCGCCCCTGTTTTTCTATGCGTGCCCCAAGGGTTCACGTCGTTGATCTGTGTCAATAACGGCCTCTGGGTTAGGCGTAGGTGTAACTTTTTTAATAGGGACGATGGCGTGATGTGCGTGGGGATTCCGATGCGGGTCGTGCTGTGCGACGGTTTTGTCGCGCGTTGCGAGGCCAAGGGAATCGAGCGCACAGTTAGCCTGTTTCTTCTCCAGCATGAGACGATCGAACCCGGAGATCACGTGATGGTCCATGTCGGTTACGCGATCCAGAAAATGTCGCAGCCTGACGCCCAGAGTACGTGGGACCTTTACGACGAAATGCTGGTTGCCGAGGCGGAAGCGCTGGGCGATGCATGAGCTGGCTATCTGCCAGAGTTTGCTGCGGGAGGTCGAACGGGTGGCGGCCGAACGTGGCGCTGTTGCGGTGAGCGGTATTGTGATCGCCATTGGTCCTTTGGCGGGTGTCGAGGCGCCGCTGCTTGCGCGAGCGTTCAGCGTGGCGCGGGCGGGCACAATCGCAGAGAACGCGAGCCTCGAAGTCGAAACCACGCCGATCATGGTGCAGTGCGGCGCGTGCGGTGCGGAGACAGCGGTGGCCACCAACGCGTTATTGTGCGGCGAATGCGGCGCCTGGCGTGTCGAACTGAAGTCCGGCGACGAGTTGGTGCTGAAACGGGTGGAGTTGGCCCTCGACGCGGAAGCGACGTCGGAAGGTTGAACGAGGCGAGAAAGGTTAACCGATGTGCGAGGCATGCGGATGTTCGGTGACGCCAGGCGTGATCCGGGTGACTGGAAAAAATGGCTCCATCTCGGAGAAGCCTTCGCTCGGGGCGTCGGTCGACGTTCTTAGAAACATACTGGACGAGAATGACCATGAAGCTGCGCACAACCGGGAACATCTGGAGCGGCGCGGAATCCTCGCTGTCAATCTGATGTCCTCGCCCGGATCGGGCAAGACGAGCCTGCTCGAAGCCACCATCGACGCCGTCGGGGACAGGTTTCGCATCGCCGTTATCGAAGGCGACCTCGAAACCGAAAACGACGCGAAGCGCATTCGCGCCAAGGGCGTTCCGGCCGTACAGATCACCACGGGACAGACTTGCCACCTCGACGCTCACATGGTGCACGACGCGCTGCATGCGCTCGATCTTGCGACCGTCGATATCCTCTTCATCGAAAATGTGGGCAATCTCGTTTGTCCGGCGAACTTCGATCTTGGCCAGCATGCCAACGTTACGCTGGTCGCGGTCACTGAAGGCGATGACAAGCCGGCAAAATATCCGGTGATGTTCCGCGCATCGGACCTCATCCTTTTGTCGAAGTGCGATCTGTTGGACGTTCTCGATGACTTCTCAACAGAGGTGGCCGTGGGTCATATTCGCGCGCTCGCCAATCCAGCCGACGTGTTCGAGGTCACAGCCCGGCGCGCCGAGAGTCTCACACCCTGGATCGCCTGGCTGGAGCGGGAGCTCGAAGGCATCCGGAACGTCGCGGGGTCGCGCATCGCCGCCAGCCACGACGGCGATCATCATCATCACCACCACCACCGTCCGGCCCCGTGACGCCGATGAACGAACACCTGATAGGCGCGAAGGAATGGTTGCGGCGGATCAGCGCCCTGCCGCTCGCCGGCAGAATCCGGGTGATGAACGTTTGCGGAGGCCATGAGCGCTCGATTTCTCAGGCGGGTCTGCGGGGCGCCTTGCCGCGCGAGATCGAACTCATTCCCGGTCCGGGATGTCCGGTATGTGTCTGCCCCGAAGAGGATGTGTACGCCGCGGTTCAACTTGCGCAGCGCAAGGACGTGATCCTGGTCGCGTTCGGTGACATGCTCCGTGTGCCCATCAATGTTCCGCGGCGCGAGCCGCGTTCGCTGGAACAGGCGCGCGCGGCAGGCGGCGACGTACGGCCGGTCGCCAGCCCGCGCGAAGCAGCGAAGATCGCACGGGCTAATGAAGATCGGGAGGTCGTGTTCTTCGCCGCTGGATTCGAAACCACCACGGCGCCCGTCGCGGCGCTGATCGCGGAGGGCTTACCACCGAACCTCTCGATCCTGTTGTCGGGCAGGCTGACGTGGCCCGCGGTAGCGATGCTGCTGAGTGGCGAAGAGCCCGGGTTCGACGCCCTGATTGCGCCGGGTCATGTCGCGACGATCATGGGCCCCGAAGGATGGCAGTTCGTGACCGAGGATCATGCCATGCCGTCGGCCGTCGCCGGCTTCGAAGCCGACAGCCTGCTCGCTGCCCTGTACTCAGTGCTGCGCCAGCATCTGGAAGGCCGAGCGTTTCTCGACAACTGCTACCTGAACGTCGCCAGGCCCGGCGGTAATCCGACGGCGCGGCGCCTGATCGACGAGACGTTCGATATCGTCGATGCAAATTGGCGCGGGATCGGCGCGATTCCGCGATCAGGCTTCGCCTTGAAGTCCGAGTTGGGAAACCTCGATGCCAATCGGCGCTTTGATCTAAGCGCCGATGAGACGCGAAAGCGGGCCGGTGAAATGCCGCCGGGATGTGATTGCGCGCGCGTGGTTCTGGGCAAGATTTATCCGAACCAATGCGGGCTATTCGGCAAGGCTTGCACACCGCGAAATCCGGTCGGCCCCTGCATGGTCTCTGACGAGGGGGCCTGCCGTATCTGGTGGGCGTCAGGTATTCGGCATGCTGCGGCTGATGAACACGTCCCCGCGCGATATTGACGCCCGCTTGGGCCGAACGGCGCGCCGGATGCTCATAAGCGGCAGGGTGCAGGGCGTGGGCTTCCGGCCCTTTGTCTATCGCACGGCGCAGCGGTTCGGGCTGACCGGCTGGGTGCGTAACGGCGCGGGAAAAGTGCTGCTTCATGTCGAAGGCTGCCCTGCCGATATCGCGCATTTTGAGACAGCATTAGTATCGGAGGCGCCATCGTTCGCCAAGCCGCGCCTGGAAACTTCGCATGACGCGGCCATCGAAGACTCATATGGCTTTCGCATTCTCGCCAGCGACACTGCCGAGGACGCGGACGTCCATGTTCCACCGGATCTGTTCTGTTGTGACGATTGCGCAGCAGAATTCGGCGATCTGTCCCAGCGACGTTTCCACTATCCGTTCACCAACTGCACGCAGTGCGGCCCGCGATACACCATTATCGCGGCGCTTCCCTACGACCGGCCAAGCACATCGATGGCTGGCTTCGAGCTTTGTCCACATTGCCGCGCGGAGTACGACAATCCGCTTGACCGGCGCTTCCACGCCCAGCCTCTCGCTTGTCCCGATTGCGGACCAGAGATCACCTTTCATGGAGCCAACGTCTCCTCGCGCGGCGATTCCGCCTTGTCGGCCACGGTAGCGCTCCTCCACGATGGCGGCATCGTCGCAGTGAAGGGCATCGGGGGATATCATTTGATATGCGACGCCGAGAGCGATACGGCCGTCATGCGGTTGCGAGCGCGCAAACACCGGCCGCACAAGCCACTTGCGGTCATGTTTCCCCAGCAAGGAGACGACGGACTCGATGCTGTTCGCGCTTGCGTGACACTGAACGAAATTGAAGCGCGGACCTGCACCGATCCAGCGCGTCCAATCGTACTCGCTCGCCGCCGCAGGACCGGCCGTCTCAGTGACACCATTGCACCCGGACTCAACGAGCTTGGCGTCTTCCTGCCCTATAGCCCGTTGCATCATCTTCTCATTGCGCGGTTTGGCCGCCCTCTCGTGGCCACCTCCGGTAACGTCAGCGGCGAACCGGTGATCACCGGCGAGCTGGAAGCCGAGCGCCGGCTCGCGGCGGTAGCGGACGCGTTCCTTCACCACGATCGACCTATCCTTCGGCCGGCCGATGACTCGGTCGTACGTGTGATCGCTGGAACGTCGCGCCCGGTTCGGCTCGGCCGCGGCATAGCGCCCCTGGAGATCGACCTGCCCCAAGCTTTCGTCGAGCCCATACTTGCTGTCGGGGGCCACATGAAAGGGGCCATCGCGCTGGGATGGGGTCGTCGCGCCGTGGTCTCGCCACACATCGGCGATCTCGACAGCCCGCGGAGCCTTCAGATTTTCGAACAGGTGATCGGCGATCTGTCGACTCTTTATCGGGTCGAACCCCTGCGGATCGTTTGCGATGCGCATCCAGGCTATGCCAGCACGCGCTGGGCGCTCGCGCGTGGACTGCCATTACTGCGTGTGCAGCATCATGCCGCGCACGCCTCTGCTCTGGCCGGCGAACATCCCGAGGTCTCCCGCTGGCTCGTCTTCGCGTGGGATGGCGTGGGTCTTGGCGGCGATGGTGATTTGTGGGGCGGCGAAGCTCTGATCGGCGCGCCTGGCGACTGGCGTCACGTCGCCAGCATGCGGCCGTTCCACCTCGCCGGAGGAGACAGTGCTGGCCGTGAGCCTTGGCGATCGGCGGCGGCCCTCATGTGGGAAGCCGGGCGCGACTGGTCGCCGGCGATCGAAGGCGCCGCGTTCGCCGCAGAAATCTGGCGAAAGCGGATCGGCACATCGCGCACCTCCTCGGTTGGCCGCCTTTTTGACGCGGCAGCATCGCTGATTCTCGGCCTGAACGTCGCGAGCTTCGAAGGGCAGGGGCCGATGGTGCTTGAAAGCCTCGGATGCGAGGTCAGCGGTCCCATTCCGTTGCCGCTCGCCCGTGGATCGGATGGAATCTGGCGAACCGATTGGGAGCCGCTCTTACCGATGCTTGAGGACGGAAGCCTGGCGCCCGAGGTGTGCTCAAGTATCTTCCACGAGAGCCTGGCGGGCGCGCTCGTCACTCAGGTAAAAGCGATCGCGCAGGTCGAGACCTTCGAAGCGGTCGGGCTTGCAGGCGGCGTATTTCAGAACAGACGGCTGGCGGAACGGGTAAAGGAACTTCTGGCAGTTGAAGGCATCGACGGCTACCTGCCCGTAATGTTGCCCGCCAATGACGGCGGGCTTGCGTTCGGACAATTGATCGAGGCGCTTGGCCGAGCCTCTCATATCTTGCACGAAAAGAGCTCTCGATGATCGAAGACCGGCACGTCACACTCGCCCACGGCAACGGCGGTCGCTACATGCGTGAGTTGATCGACGAGATCTTCGCGCGCCATCTCGCAAATCCCGCGCTCGATGTCGGCCTCGACGCTGCGGCGATCGAACTCCCGCCCAGCCACACGATTTTCATCACGACGGACGCCTTCATTGTGCAGCCGCTCGAATTCCCGGGTGGCGATATAGGCACACTCGCGGTCAATGGCACGGTTAATGACTTGGCCGTCAGCGGTGCAGAACCCCGTTTCTTGACGCTCAACGCGATAATCGAGGAGGGACTAGAGGTTGCCTGTCTCGATCGGGTCATCAAGAGTCTTGGTGATGCGGCTCGGGCGGCGAACGTGCAGGTCGTTGCGGGTGACACCAAGGTCGTGCCGCGTGGGCAGGGCGGCGGACTCTATCTCGCCACCACTGGGGTTGGCGCGCGCGCGCCGGGCGTAGTGCTCG
>JAJYAH010000889.1 GCA_021779635.1 Pseudomonadota bacterium
CATGCGCTACATCCGTCACTACAACCGCGCTCCCAAGCCCATCAAGTGGACCTATCGTGACCCTTCACACCGCATCAGCCTTAATACCAATTTCTCTGTTACAGGCCACTAGAGTCATGGAATCAAAACCTTTTCCCACTCGATCTTGAATCCGGCGGCTTGAAGCTCTTGAGCGAGTTTCTGCTTCCAACCGCCATACTCGTCAAACGCTGTCCAGACGAGTCCGACGATGTCGGAAGGCAACTCGACCTCGCCTTTTTTCAGAGCGCATACGCGGCTGCGGCCCAATTTGCCGATGAAATATCCCCATTCGAGTATAACGTTCTGGCGCGCCCTCGGGAGCGCAGCCTCTCCCACCTCGCCGCCCGTGTCATCCGCCGTCAGCAAGACCACGACGAACCCGACATCTCCGTGCGCCTCGAATTTTTCGATAACCGTCCGCCCTTTATTCGGTTGCTCGTGCAGGATTACCGCTTCGAAGCCGATACCTGCGAGAAAGCGAGCCACTGATTCCCGAGAGCCGTCATCATGGCCGTGAACAATGAACACCCGTCTCGCGGTCGATGCATCGTGCGGCATCGAAGCCTCCACGTTCGCTGTGTCGAGCGAATCAACATACTCGATGAAGTCTCGCGCGAAAGGAGCCAGAATCTGATCTGCGATGTTCCTTAGGTTGACCCCAAAATCATTATCGACATGATAGAAGCTCGGGGCGAAATAGAGGCTCGCCCATTTAGGCTCCTCCGCAAATCTATCTATGAGTTTGAGAATAATCCCAAGCTCCTCTTTGCGGTCGGTCGGCCAGCGAAGGTCGCCGCTGCCAACCATAGAACTCATCCTGGACGCGCCGTCTTCGACCCAAGCAGTGAGATCGATGTCTTCGGTGAGATCCCCGGTAAGCTCCGCCAACTGCGGATCGTGCAGCAGGCCTGCCAGTTTCTTGATGTGGCGGTCGAATGAGGAATAGTCCGTACTCCGCAAATCATTTACGGTGTTTTCAATTTGGCGCAGCAGTTTTTGCTCAATCATCGTAAAGCTCTGAAGCGTGAACGCTAAGGGAATTTCGAGCGTATTCTGACGCCCGCATTGTTTCCAATGGCTGATTTCGTACAATGATGCCACCCTTTAATCTCTGGACCGAAGATCCCCGACCTGAATCCCGCGACGTTTTTCTGCTAAAAGGACGGACAAGAGGAGATGCCTGAGCGGATGCGCAGGACCGTCGCGACGGGCCTGTCGTTTCTCGCGGACATAAAAGATTCGCGCCCGTCCGAAAACTGTCGGGCTGGTCCGATCCGGGTTATGCCGACATTGTTTTTGCTCCCCTGGTGCAGGCTGGACGGCCTCTATTCGGTCGGTCCGGTCAGCCTGCTGCCGTTCAGCCGCACCGAATCCTTGACCGACCTCGACGATGAAACCGCCGAGGCGATTCTTTCTATCTTGGGCGATTTCGTGGGGATTGATGACAAGCCGATAACGGAGTGCACTCTGCTGACACTGCGAGGTAGGCTCTTGCTGGAAGACTATCCCGCGCCCAGCGACATGGAAGATATAGCGGACCATGTGCATTTCGCTTGCCTGGCGAGCCTGTCCGCTCGGGACTTCCTTGGGGGCGCCGTGCCGTATTGCAACACCGACTGCTTCGCTCTTTATATCCGCTCTTATCGCAAGGGGTTTGGACCATCGAGCCCGCCCATCCGCAGGGTGGACGACACACCAACCGGTCTGGCTGGCCGGGGGCTCAAGGTCTACGTCCCGGTGTGCGCCGCTGCGGTGGTAAACGTGCCGCTCGACGGGCGGTTATTTGCGGCTCTCGGCGCGTTGCGCGAGAGATTGTTTGCGGGCGGAAAAATTGAGCGCTGGACCGCGTGGCAGGAATCGCTCTTTTGCTTCAATCAGGCCAACACCGACAGTGGAATCGTTCCCCTCGGCATGAGATGCGTCCTCATCGCTTCCGCTATTCAAAGATCGCTCGGTTCCAATTCGAAGGCGGATGACTTTGGCAGCCGTCTTGCGCAAGCGTTGATGCCCGACAGCGGCGATGCCGAGGATCGGCAAACTGTGGAGCGTTGGGCGCGGGAATTTTACCGAATACGGGGGGACTACGCGCACGGTCGCTTAAGGAGCCACAAGCCGATTAGCTGGAATCCCGAGTCGCATCTGTTGTGCGGCACCATAGCCTTTCCTCTGTTGGTCAAGAATCTGCTTCAACAGGAGCGCCTCTATCATGCGACGACGCGGAACCGTGCCGAAGTCGCGGCTTTCGCGCACTTGGTGAAGGATCTCTCGGACCCCGCTTCCCGCTTGAGAAGCTGGTACGAGTATATAGCGGAAGCCGAGAGCTGAACTTTAGCCGCGATAGGGCGCAAGCGCCTTGACCCAGCGCTGGCTGGACGGCTGTCAAGGAACATGTATCATCTGGTGGCGAAAGTTAGCTTGGCGGCGTGCACGCGCAAGAAACCACCTCACGCAACCCCTTGCCGCGCCACATTTTTCGCGCAACGCATTTTGCATATCCGCGACCGCAGCTTCCTTGCAAATTCGTGACCTGCCACCCGCCTCCTTCCGCCCGGCGACCTTGCGAATCCGTCACCACCCGCGCCCCTTGAGTCGTCCCATGCCCCGCACCACCCGCCCGCTCTCGCCGATCAAACCTCCTGACCGCTGCCCATCCTGCAACAGCACGAAGATCGCACAGAAGGGAACGCGCACCAAGAAGATGGAAACTATCCGCCTGTTCCGGTGTCGGGCGTGCGGGCGCACTTTCACGCCCGGCCCGCGCGCCGTGCGCAGCAAGACCTATCCGCTCAACGAACTCCTCGAAGCCTTGACGGTCTACAATCGCGGCAACTCGCTTGAAGACACGAGCCGTCGCCTGTCCTCGCGCTACGGTCACGCCGTCAACCCGGCGACGATTTCGCGCTGGCTTGCGGCGCATCCCGGACTTACGACCTACCGCCGTTTACGCGC
>JAJYAH010000890.1 GCA_021779635.1 Pseudomonadota bacterium
GCAATGCCGGGAAGGATGGCTGCAATGCCTGCAAGGCCGGCCGAGACCATGGCATCAGGCGAGCGGCGCGCCTCTTCGACCAGCGTGCGCAGTACCGATGGTGGGCGTCCCGATCTTTCGAACCGCACGCCCGGCTCGAACATCAGCACGACGCCGGTGAAGGACCGCCCGAAGGTGCGCCGGTCGACCGTGCGCCGCCCGATCGCCGGATCGACAAGATGGAAGCGATTCCCCGCGACCTTCTCCAGAACGACGAAATGATCGAAATTCCAGTGCACGATCATCGGCGCCGCAAGTCGATCCAGATCCTCCGGCTCGCAGCGCAGGGACTTGACGTCGAGGCCGAAGCTTTCGGCAGCCTGCTTGATCTGGGCGGCATTCAGGCCGTCGCGCGAGGTGTCGCAGCGCTCGCGCAGGACTTCCAGCGCCACGTGCTTGCCGTGGAAACCGAGCACCATGGCAAGGCAGGCCGCGCCGCATTCGGCCACTTCCATTTGCAAAATGACCGGGGTAGCGCCGTTTGTCACGTCACACTCCGGTAAATGGGCTCTTCGCCGGATCGAGCAGGCCGCGAATTGCCGGCAGGACCAGCGAGAGCAGCGATCGGCGCTCGACCCCGACCCTGGCGGTCAGTGGCGTGCCAAGCTCAAGTGCAAAATTCTTCGGCCCTTCGCCGGAGGCCCAGGCCAGACCGTCCGCGCCATTGGGATCGCGTTCGATCTCGGCCGTGATTTGAAAGACCGGACCCTCTTTGGTAAGCAGCGCGAAGAGCTGCTCGGACCCCAGCTGACGCGTGATACCCTCGCGGGTGGCCGGCGTCCGGCTGACCGCGACCACGCGACCCTTGATGCGATCCCGGTCGCTTTGGTCGAGCGAAGCCGCCAGCAACAACGTGGGATCGCCTACCTTGACCTTCTTTCCCTTCGAGAGCGGCAGATAGATCAGAGCCTGAAGTGCATCGTTGGCGCGCCGTTTCGGCAGGGTATTAACGATGATCTGTCCCGGCGTCACCGCAGACCCGAGATCCGTCGCCAGTTCGGAAACGACACCCTCCACCGAGCTGCGCACGAGCGAACGTGCTTCGAGATTCCGTTTCATGCCGTCGAGCTCGGCCTGCTTGTCCGCAACGGCGAGTTGGCGGGAAAGCTTGTCCCGCGTCCTGCGGCTCGACGCTTCGGAGACCTGCGTGAACAGCGCCGCACGCTGGTCCTTGGTCGATTGGAGCTGATCGAGCGCTTGCTGGGTTTCCTCCCGCGCTCTGAGAAGCTCGGCCTGGCTTATGAGCCCTTTCACCGATAGCGACAATTCGTCGGCTTCGCGCTGTCGCAGCCAAATGAGCCGGCTTTCGAGTCGGGCGGCTTGGGCATCGAGGCTCGCCGCCTTCTGATCGCGATCCCTCCTCTCATCCGTTTCGTCGTGCTCGTCGAGAGCCGCCATCCGCCGGTCTTCGTTGACCAGGTCGGCGAGCTCAAGTTTCGTTTTGTCGATATCGTTGACGAGTTCGGGAAGGTGCACGCGAAGCAGAGGCTGCCCTGGATGGACCTCGTCGCCGACCTTGACGAATATCTGTTCGACAAAACCTGCGACGGTCGCATTTGAGGGCCGCAGCATCTCGCCCGTCGCATCTACCACGATCCCGCTGCCGCCGACCTGGATCGGTATCTCGACAAAGGCGCTGGCAGCCACGGCCAGCAGCATCGACAGGAACACGCCGCCGATGGTCGCCCGCATCATCGGGCCGGTGACCCGCATCGCCCGCGGCAGAGCCTCGATCTGCGCCTGAGCCGCAATGGCCTCCGCGCGATAGAATTCGGCGTTCATCCAGGTCCCCCCCTTCGACCCGGAATCCGGATGTCGAGCTCCATGCGGATAGCAAGGATGAATTGAGGCTTTCTGAAAGGCCGGCATCCAGCGCAGGAACGGAAGTCCGTGGTTTAAATCGCGTAAAGAGCGCCCATGCGCTTCGAGAATTGCGCACGATTTCAGAACGGCGTCTTAAGTTTCACGTGATAGCGGTTTTCGCGAAAGCAATGACAGGGAATGCAAGGTGAAGAACACATTTGCCAATGCGAGAGAGAACCTCTCCGACGAACAATTGAAGCATGTCACCGGCGGCGCGCGGGTCAATTCGCGACCTGAAGCTGCCGAAACCCATTTGATCGACCATGATGTTCTCCATCTGCATGGTGTGGCAGCGGCGGACGGGCATTCTCTCGCCCCACCGGAACATTCGCTGGACTCTAGCGCGCAGCCGCTCGAGTCGCTTCTGTTTTCTCCGCCGTTTACTGTACCGGGCCTGCACGATAGCTCGGGCCATGCGATTACCCTCTCCGCGGTCTACGTTTTCACTGACGGCAGCGTTAGTGCGTATGATGCCACAAATCAGAGTGTGTCTCTTGGCAGCGATGCCTACACGCTTGTCCAGTATATGCCCAGCGAGGCCGCCGCACAGGGCTGCGACGTCTATGTGGGGCCGCTCGGGCCAGTCTTTCATGTCGTCGCTCCGGCAGAGTCGCCTGGATTGCCTGACAACGACGGCCGCAATGACGCCGGCGAGCGTGAAACCACGACCTGGCCTATGCCGGATAGCGGACGTTGATTGGCTAGTGGTTCGATTTTAACATTCGCATCCCTTTTGAATGGGTGTTTTTGCGAATGTTAGAATTGCAAAGCCACCATCAAGTATATGTATCTGGTACCGCCGATCTGAAATCTCTGCATCACAAGCGGCGAATTCGACAAAGGCGCTGCCAGCTACCGCCAGTAACTTCGGCAGGAATATGCCGCCGATGGTCGCCCGCATCATCGGCCCGGTGACCCGCATCGCTTGCGGCAGGGCCTCAATCTGCGCCTGAGCCGCCCCAGGCAGGCCATAGGCGATGTTGGCCGCGATGGACTCGGAGAACAACACCGCATCCTGGCCAACATAGGCGACCTGGCTCCGCACCTGCGCAAGTGACAGG
>JAJYAH010000121.1 GCA_021779635.1 Pseudomonadota bacterium
GGTCCAGAGCACACCGGTCTGTGGTTCCCATGCGAGGCCCACCGGATTGCGCAGGCCGCCGGCAAAGATGCGGCTGCTGCCGTCGGCCAGATTGAGCTCGTAGATGGCGGCGCGGCCTTCTTCTACCGCCATGCCGCTCTCGGCGATATTGCTGAGCGAGCCGACCCCGACAAAGAGCTTCTTTCCGTCAGGGCTCGCCAGCAGGCTCCGCGTCCAATGCCCGCCGGGCTTGAAGGTCGTGAGTTTCCGCCCTGGCGCGGTGATGCGGTCCACGCCCGTCGCATACGGGAAGGCCACCACACCGTCGGTGTTGCCGACATAGAACGTGTCGCCCACGAGCGCCATGCCGAACGGCTGGCTCAGTCCCTCCATGAAAGTTTCGCGCCGCTCGGCGACGCCGTCGCCATCCGCGTCGCGCAACAAGCTGATGCGGTTGGCGCTGACGCCGAGCGCGTCGGCGCGTCTCATGGTGGCTTGCATCGCGTAGCCAAACACGCTCCGGACCGGTTCGGCGACCTGCTGCGCCTCGGCAACGAGGACGCCGCCATCGGGCAGTACGTAGATCCAGCGCGGATGTTGCAGGCCGGTCGCAAACGCATTGACCTTGAGCCCCGAGGCCGCGACCGGCATCTGCCCGTCGGTCCAGCCTTTGGCTGTCGGCATCTTGAGGGTCGGGAGGCTGCCTTGCGGCTTTGCCGCCGGGACCACCGCAGCGCTGCCCCAGGCCGGCGCATGCGCGACGCCCTGCCGGCGCCACAGGATCGCGGCGGCGCCGATCCATGCAACCAATCGCGCAAAAATGCCGGACAAGCTCATGTCATTCCCCTGTTGATCGCGCGCACCCTATCCGACGCCAACGCGCGTTAAAACCCTGTCGCCGACATGCCAACTCGTTGGTTCGCTCGAGTCATTACTGCTTCTGCTGTGGCTGCGTCCTTCGAGACGCGGGCGTCTCGAAGGATGAAGCCAATGAAGTGGAAAATGTTCTCGCATCAGCGAGCGCTTGCGGCCTCGCCGACCCGCACCTCGACAAAGCCGATCGGCTCCAGGTCAAAGCGATAATTCGCGTCTTGCTCCGGAAATACCGTCTTCATGACGCTTCCGGTCATCACCACCTGACCGGCCTTCAGCCCCACGCCCCGCGAAGCGAGCTGCGTGGCCAGCCATGCGACCGAATGGAACGGATGCCCGAGAATGTCGCGCCCATGCCCTTCGCCGATCGCGGCGCGGTCCCTCGTGGCGCGCCCCAGCACGCTTTCCAGATCGGGCCATGTCGTTGCAAATTCCGACAGCACGATGCCGCCGTTCCAGGAATTGTCCGCGACCAGCGTGAGCACATCGAGGTTGGCGTAGTCCGCGCTTCGATCGTCGACCAGTTCGATGGCGGCGCCGACACCGCCGATATGCGCACCGATCGTCTCGGCGGTATGTGGAATGTCCGTGACCGGAACGTCCGATTGGATGCGGACCGCGATTTCGAATTCCAGACCGAGCCGGCCGAAATCCGAACGCCGCACCGTCGCGCCGGATTGGTGCACGCGTTTTGTGAGGACGACCCCTGCGATGGGGTGGTCAATGCCGCAAAACGCCTGCATCGCCGCCGACGTCAGCCCGACCTTGTAACCCGCATCTCCGCCGTGCGCGTGGCGCAGAAGCGCAACGTATTTCTGCTGGATATCGTAGGCGTCCGCGATCGTGACCGGCGCCTCCGGCGGACCCAACGGCTCGAAGCGCAGATTGGCCTGGTGTGCCGCGAGCAGCTTTTCGGCTGCGCGTTGGGCCGCGATGTCCTCCATGGAGCTCTCCCTTTTCGCAAATCTTAGCCTGCGACGGGCTGCGGTCAAACCAGGCCGCGCGAAGTCACCTGCTCAAATGACGTTGAAGCGGCCTTCCCTCAAGAATGCAACGGTTTGGTCGATGGCGAGGCGATGGCGGAGAAGTCCGTTATGCGAGGCCTTGATCGTGATGTGATCCGCCATGCCATTGAGCCGGGAGTTCTGCACCGGAATCGCGCGCGCCTTCCTTGTCCCATTTGCCGTACACGAACCACACCGCGCCGAAGCTTGCGACCGCGAGACCGAAGAAGATCCACCCGATCGGAAGGCCCCCGGCCTGCAACAAGGCGACGAAGAGCGAGCCGGCCACCATGAAGGCCGCCTGCAGCACATTGCCGGCGGCAATCACGCGGGCGCGTTCGGAGGGCGCCGACCAGGCCTGGACCGCGGCGAAGGACGGGACCACGAACAGTCCGCCGCCGAAGGCGAACACCGCGAAGTCCGCCAGCATCCGCAGTCCCGCGAACGAAGTTGCGAAGGCCAGCGGTGAAACGTCGGTCCCGCGCGTGCTCAGCCAGATCGCCCAGGCGAGATCGAGACCGACAACACCCATGATGAGGGCGCCAATCGGCACCAGCGTCAGATTGGGACGCACGTGACTGAGCTGCGCCGCGAACAACGAGCCGACGGCAATGCCAATGGCGAAAATCGCGAGACAAAGCGTCACCACGCCCTCTCGGCCGCCAACGACCCCCTTGACCAGCGCCGGCAGCAGCGACAGCACGACCGCGCCGACCAGCCAGAACCAGGAAACGATGATCATGCCGTCCCAAAGCCGCGGCTCACGGTAAAGCGACTTCAGGAGGCCGACGGTCGAGGTCCATGGATTGGACGTGATCGCAAGGTCGGCCGCGGCGGGCGTCGTTGCGGGAATGCGGGAGGCAAAGGCCCAGGACAGCAGCGCCAGCGCGACGACGGCGGAGGAAACCCAGCCCATATGGCTGGAACCGGAGACGAACAGGCCGCCGGCGATGGTGCCGATCAGGATCGCCATGAAGGTCGCGCCTTCCACCAGCGCATTGCCGGTCGCGAGTTCGCCAACGGCGAGCTGGTCCGGAAGCATCGCGTATTTCACCGGACCGAACAGGGCGGCGATTACTCCGAACAGGCCGAGTGCGACGAACAGCAACGGAACGGAATGCAGGAAGAAGCCGCCGGCGGCGAAGCCGGCCACAAAAATCTCGGCGAACTTCAAGCGCGTTGTGACAACCGATTTGACATATTTGTCGGCAAGCTCGCCGCCGAGCCCCGACAGGATGAAAAAGGGAAAGATGAAGACCGCGCCCGCGACCGTCACCAATGCATCGCCGTGCCCCGCGACGGCGCCGTACAGCAGGATGATGACGAGCGCGTTCTTGAGGACGTTATCGTTGAGCGCCGAGCAGAACTGGGCCCAGAAGAGCGGCGCGAAGCGGCGTGAGAACATCAATTCCTTGATCATGATCCGTCCTGTTTTCGCCTGATTCTCCGGATGGCAAAGAGAACGATGGCGCGACCGCGCATGTCCAGCGGATTATGTTCGCCTTCGAAGTCGTTCATCCGACAACTCGCTGGAGTGGATGGTGACCCGCTCGCTCAGCGGTGCAAGTTTGTTTTTCCAGGGAGACCCGTCTCGGACATCGCGCGCTGTCGTTAGCGGAAAGGCGTCCGGTGTAGTTTACAATCTTCAGGCGACTTGTCTTGCCAGAACCGACATGCCGACGAGCCCGGCGTCAGAGGCCGCGCGCCCTATCACGCGCTTCTTCGAGCAACGCTTCAACAAGCGAGAGGTTTTCTCGGAATCTACTGCCGTGCGTGGGATCGCGGATTGAATCTGCGACACGGCGCGCGTGTTGAACAGCGAGATCAAGTATCAAAATAACAGCTCGTATCTGTTCTTTGGTCTCGATCTGGAGACCCGACGCCCGTGCGCTTCGGGCCTCCCACGCATCCTCGACGGACGCTACGGATTTGTGCTGTTGGCTAGGCGGAACGGACGAAGTTGGCGAACGTGGCAGAAATCTGACTATGTTTGACATTGACATTGCCTTGTCGTGCTCAAACAGGGTTTCGACCAAGCGCCCCGAAGACGGCCATGAAAAATAGAACCTGTCGATGAGCTGGATCGTCCAATTCAAAGCCCGCTATCACAGGCAGATGCTGTTCAGCTTGGACATCCGAGTATTTCGCGTAATTGTCCCGGATCAATGCGGCATCTTTCAGTCTGATCTATTGTTAGCAATGTTCAAATGACGCCATGATTGTCCCATTAGTGACGACGTTCTGCGGACATTTCGCCAGGTGATTTGGGAATTGCTGTAATCAAGCTGGCATATTGCCGGCATAGCATTCGGACCTTCTCCGACTTGGGGTACGCCGACATGGATATAATGGCACATTGCCGTGCGATGGCCGCTTTCTGCCGCCAGCATGCGCAGTTTGAACGAAAATAGTTCTTTCTGGATTGAAGAGGCGAAAGAATGGGACGGTCTGATAACCGAGTACTCCAAAGTAGCGATAGCGCGCGACAGCGGGTTGCTCTTGAACTCCCGCCAACGCTCAAGGCAGCCGTAATTCAAATAGAGTCAATTTAAGAACCTTGTTTTCGGGGCGCGACGAGCAAAGCAAACATGGTGTGATCGCCGTTCGCATTACACTGCGCCCGCCGCCACCCGCTCATCTCAATTGATCCGGTGATCTGGGACAAGGCGGTGTCGCCGACAAGGCGCCTTGATAGATTTTCCAAGATGGTTTGGAGCCCATGCGCATTAGCGGAAAGACCGTCACTCGCGTCGAGCTATCTGACGCGGCCTATCGCACAATAGCCGGATTGTCGCGCACCGCGTCATCGAGCTTGGTTGATCTGGTGATAGAGGAAATCGCAAACGCCATCGCGCAGGGCGAAACCGTGAAGTTGTCGTCGTTCGGGACCTTCACGGTGCGCAGCAAGGGCCTGCGCGTAGGGAGGAATCCGAAAACAGGCGTTGAAGTGCCGATTCTTCCGCGCCGTGTCGTCCGCTTCAAAGCTTCGGAAATTATGAAGCGGAAAATCAACAGCACCAAACCTGGCAGGCGGACGGAGGCGGCCGCTCCGGATCTTGGGACAATTGCGGCCGAATAGGTTCCGGATTTCGGCGCGCCGACAGGCCTGCTCAAAAAAGAAGGCGGGCCTACTTTCGTGCGGCCTCAGCCTCCTGCTCCAGCTGCAAAATATGGGCGCGTAGCGCATCGAACCGTTCTTCGGTGGCATCGCTGAACAGCGGATCCTTATGACCGGTTACGGCCGAAGCGATCTCCGCCCAATCCTGCGGCTTGAGGGCCTCAAGCGCGGCAGGAAAAAAATCTCGATCTTCCATCATGATGTGGCGCCGCTCGTGCGCGATGAAATCGCGAACAATGACATCGATGTTTTGCCGAGGAATTTCACGATCCGCAAGCACGCTCTCAACCGCGTGAGCGACGCGGCGCAAGCGTTCAGCCCCTTTTTGGTGCTCACGAGCAAGATCACCGACCTTCGCGGCCGCAACCGGATCGCGCGTTCTTAGCTTGGCAATGACCAGGTCTTCCTGCGGATGGTGATACACTTCCGGGTAGACTTCGAAATAGCTGATAACCGTGCGAATAACCTCGTAGTCGGGGCGATCTCCCCGATCGAAAACCTCAAGTTCTCGCTCGAGGATGGCAAGCAATTTCTCAATATTGCGATGCTCTTTGGATAGGCGCTCAATGATCATGGCCGCGCTCCACGTGGTAAAAATATCACTGGCTCTCGCAGCAGATATTGCGGCAGATCAAATCGGGGTCGGAATAAGGTGGGGCGCCGAGCTGCCGACATGAGACTGCGGCGAAGCCCCGATATCTGAACAAGCGTTGCTGCCCTAAACCTCGCCACGCATAAAAGGCCACCCGCGCGCTTCCTTGCCAAGGGCTGCGATCTTTAGCTCGGTGGCAAGTCCGCGGCAAAAGGTCGCCCGCTGTCATGTGAAGCATTTCACGTTCGCCACGCGGGTCAAATGATACGTGATATCGAGCTGTAGAACGCATCCGTGTCCTGAATATCCCTAGTTCGGATTGCCTGGATCCTGGTTGATTTTGCTTATGCTGCTTTAGGGCGACAAGTGCGAACGCGATTTTTCCACCTGAGGTGCCTCTCATGGGTGGCTGTATCTTAAGCGTCACGCCTGAGTTTGAAGATTATTTTGTCGACGTTACCTGCCGAGCTCCCAACTTGGCCGCTCCGCGCTTTGCGCCCGCCGTTCGATATCCACGGAGGAACTGAGATGGCATCCACTCGCGGAACAGGCGGCACCCCGAAAAAAGCTGCGGCCGCTCAGAAAGCGGCATCAAGGCGGGCGGCACAAAAGGCGGCGCCAGCCGTGCAAAAAGCGGCGACAGGGGCAACCGCGACCACGGTGCCGGCGGGAGCGGCAGCGACGGTGAAGCTGTCGGGCATCGCGATCAAGACGGTGCTGACCAACCTCTCCACCCTCATCCAGAATGTCATTCAGTCCAATCAGCCATCGGTGCCGCTGCCGGGCACCATCCTTGGCACGTTGCAACAGCCTGACGGCACGTTCGGCAGCAACCTTGAAATCGAAGTGCTGCCGCCGCCGCCCGCCGCCGCGCCGACCGCGAAAACCTCGATCTTCGGCGCCACAACGTCGGGCTCGCAGGTGATCGCAACAGGGCTGAGCGATGCCAATGGCAATTTCTCAATTCCACTGCCGAGCGGGGTGGCGCTGCCGCCGGGTGTGGCGCTGACGCTGCGCGTGCGCGGTTCATCGCCCACCGGCGTGGTGCCACTGACGGTGCAGCCGAGCCTGCTCGGGCCCACGGGCTATCTCGGGACGATGCCGCTGCCGCAGAAGATTCCGCCGATCCCGCCAGCGATTTTTCAGGAGCTGAGCAACGCTTCCACATCGGAGGCGGGGCCGAAGGGCGGCTGCAACTGCAGCAGCCCGTCTGTGCCGACAGTGACGCTGGGCGACGACACGGACTGCATCCGCGTGCTGGAGAACCAAACGTCGTTCGATCAATATCCCTATGGAATATTCTTCCAGCTGATCGCGCCCAACCTCTATGCGGAGACGGAGAAGCTGCCGCCCTTGCAGACCGGCGTGTATCAACAGCCGATCCGCAGCGATACGCCGCTGGCGCGTACCAATCTGAGCGGGCCGATCAGCATCGACGATTTTCGCCAGGGTCTGCTCACCGGCCCGGCGATCGTGGGGTCGCTGGGGCTTGGGTATGTATTGCGCTGCAGCCAGAAGTGGAAGTTTCAGGGGCTCGCGCTGGGAGATCTGGTTTATTCGCTGCCGCTGGCGCCGGGTGAACAGCAGCAGGTGGTCATCGAGGAGCAGACCACCACGCTGGCCGTGCAGGATACGGAGGCGGTATACGGGGTTGCGTCGGATCAGGCGTCCTCGCTTTCGGACTCGTCGACGCAAGCGACGTTCAATGCCGCGTTCCAGCAATCGGCGCAGGGCGGCAGCAGCTTCAACACCGCGTCTCAATCGGGAAGCCTGACCGCCGGGGGCGGGCTGCTTGGCCTGCTGGGCGGGCCGAGCGGAAGCCTGGGCGAGACCACGTCCAGCGGGTCCAGCAGCAACTGGATGGACGGGCTGCAGAACTACGCCTCGACGGCGTCGCAATCGGTGCAGAACTACGCCGAGCAGCAGTCGTTTTCGCAGCGACGCGCCCAGCGGACGGCGATGCGGATGGCGTCGGCGTCGGAATCGACCTCGGTGACGACGAAGACGATCAGCAATCACAACAAGCTGCACGCGCTGACGATGCAATATTTCGAGGTGCTCCGGCTGTTCGACGTAAGCACGTCGTACGACGGGGTGAGCCTGGTATGCCTGGTGCCGCTGGATATCGTGTGGTTCCTGCCGCCGGGGCAGGCCGAGCATTTGGATGACGTGATATCCGACAGCGATCTGTCGAGCGCTATCCAGTATGCGAGCCAGCTCAACAGCGGGCTGCCGAGCATTGCGTCCCAGGTGCAGAACGCAATCGGCTTTGCGGGAAGCGGGATCCTGGCGGCGTTGGCCGAGGTCATCATCGCCAATGTGACCGCGCAGCTTACGGCCGCGATGAACGAGGCGACGCAGCTCAACGGGATTCTGAGCGGGCTCAAAAGCAACCCGATCTACATCGCGCCAGCGGCCGAGGCGAGCACGGTATTGTCGCAGATCACACAGGCGCAGACTTCGATTACGAATTTTGACTCGTCCAATCAGGTCTCCAATCTGCAGACGGCGCTATCGCTGTTTCAGTCCTGCGCGGCACTCGCGACCGCGCTGTACCAGCAGCTTTCGAGCCCTTCGCTGAGTGGCAGCTTGAACCGTGAGCAGGTGCTGGATCGCTATGCGGGGCTGCTCGCGCATTCGGACGTGCTGCAGCAATCGCTGCCGCGGCAATACGCGTCGGGACTGACGCGGCTGGAGAAATTCGCCTCCGACCCAAGGGCGTCGCTGGTGCTGGACAGCCTGGCGGAGGATGTCATCCAGTTCTCGGCGAACGCGTCCGTGCTGCCGTTCGACCATATCTACGTGGCGGCGGTAACGCGCTGGGGGACGCGGCTGGGGCCGGTGGAGATGGTGCAGACACCGCCGGTAACGGTGCCAGGGCAGTTCGATCCGAGCAAGGCGTTCAAAACGTCCGACGATTTGATGCAATACCTGCTGGGGCAGCGTAATCCGAGCAGCGGGTCCAACGCGGCGTTGCAAGCATCGATCGCGTTGCCGCGGTCGCTGTCACCGTGCGATGTCTGTTCACGTCGTTCTTCGGCACCAATGGTTCGGCGTGGCCGAGCGGGGTGCTGGACGGGCTCGGGCCGCTGTTGGAGCCGCCGGTGGCACCGGCGGCGACGACGTATACGGCGGCGCAACTTGCGGCCCAACTCGGCGCGCCGTATTTCTGGAATTTCAGCGCGAGCCTGACCGCGAGCGTGAGCGGGAACCCGGAAAACTATGTGAACCCCGGCGCCGGCAGCGTCGAGCTTCCGGCCGGCGTGTATCCGATCCCGGCGATGGAAGTGGCGCCACTGCTGAAATATTCCGACCTGATCCGCATCGAGAATACGCTGCAGCACGTGCTGCGGAACATGGTGCGTTACTCGAAAGCGGTCTGGCTGTCGCTGACGCCGGAAGAGCGGGTGATGCTGCTCGAGCCCTACCTGCTCTCGTTCCCTGGATTGTCGAGCTCCGTGCCGCTGCTGGATTGCATCGGCAACGAGGTGCTCGGATTCCAGGGCAATTGCATGATCATGCCGTTCTCCATCCCACCGTCGCTGGGTGACCAGCAGGGATGGCCGATGACGACGGGGCAGATGGAGGATGCGCTTCTGCGGTTCTATCGACAGAGCGCACCACACCAGGTCACGCGCACGGCGCTGCCGACAAGCGGGGTGCTCGGCGAGGCGATGCTCGGGCATTGCTCGTCTGGCGAAAAGATCGACCTGACGCGGTTCTGGAACTGGCAGGATTCGCCGACCGATACGGCGCCGGCGATCGGTACGGTCAACGTGCCGGGCAGCCAGGTGCCAACGCTGGCGGCGGCGCAGACACCGAATGCTCTCAGCGGGATGCTTCCGAACCTGGTCAACAATGTTCAACTGCCGCCACAGCAGGCGAATACCAGCCTGCTGCAAGGCTTGATCACCGCGGTGCTGGCGCAAAAGGGGATCGATCCATCGTCGGTGACGGGCGCGAGCCAGTTGGCGACGCTGCTTCAGGGCACACAGAGCGCGGGCAATTCAGCGCGGGCCAGCCAGTTGCAGGCGAATACGGCGCTGACCTCGCAGGCCATCAGCACGCTGGGCACCATCGTGACGGGCGGCGGCTCGGGCGGCGGCTCAGGGTCACGGGGTTCGAATGGCTCGGGCGGGTCGAGTGGTTCAGGTGGCGGAAGCGGGTCGGGCGGCGGGTCCGGGGGAGATGCGCTGGCGGCGCTGATCCCGGTGATCCTCGCGGCATTGGCGTGAGGGAGAGAAAGCATGGCCATACCAGTCATCGTTTCCTTGGCGCCGATCTCCGGACCGGCCGCGGGCGGCACGATCGTGACGTTGACGGGCACCGGGTTCACCGGGGCGCTGGCGGTGGGCTTCGGGCCGACCAATGCCAGCGCGCTGTCTGTGATCTCTGACACGACGATGGTGGCCGTGAGCCCAGCAGGAAATGGCCCTGTTAATGTCACCGTCATCACGCCGGCGGGGATATCGGCGGTCAATGCCGCGATCCAGTTCGGCTACTCGGGCGCCGCGTCGAGCAGCGGCGCGACGAGCTATTATGTCGATCCAGCGCTGACGTCGCAGATCGTCGGCACACTGTTGAATTTTGTGCAGTCGAGCACGACGCCGCAGGCGGTGGCGGCGCAGAATGTGCTGATGCAGCGCCTGGCGCTGGAAGGCGATGTGGTGGGCTCGCGGCTGCCGCCGCCGAAAAACATCACGGAAATGGGAGGCTATATCAATCTGCTGGGGACGCTGGGCGAGACGGTGATGCGGGAGGAGACGCTCGCGGGAGCGCTCGGGGTGGCCGGACCGACGCCGTCGCTTGCGGCACTTTCGGCGCAGCCGCTTTCGCTGGTGAGCATCGCCAATGACCGGCCGGCCGGCCGCGCGCAGGCGACATTGCCGCTGGCGATTTTGGTGCGCAGCGACTTCCTGACGGCGTTCCAGAATGTGGTGAAGGCACTGCATGCGCAGGGCGCGACCTTGCCGTGTGCCGGGCCGTCGGCGCTGACGCTTCCAGCGGGCGGGCCGGGGGCGACGCCGCCGGCGGACCCGCTGCTATATCTGGGCCGCGTGCTGAATCTGGCGGGCTCGGCGGCGCTGGTGGACCCGACGACGGATCCGCTGGCGCTGGTGCGAACCGCGGGGAGCGGCAACCCGTTCGCGATCGCGGCGAACGTGCTTTCCGCCGGGACGGTGGCAGTGGCATCGGGCGCTTACGACGCGCTGGAGGTAAGCGGAGGCGCGGTGGTGACGGCGCCGGGCCTGACGCTGACCTGTGTGATGCTGGCGCCAGTGTTGGCGAATGCCGGGTTCTATCCGGCCTCGCCGTTGCCGCAGCCGGCGTCGCCCACGGACTCGACGTGGACAAGGCTGACAAATGTTACCGGGCTGATAAGCGGGACGACAGTGCTGGGGGACGAGCTGGCGCTGCTGTATCCGCCGGAGGTCATCGCGGCGAGCGCGTTTGCGCCGATTGTTGGGTATACGTGGAACGGAACGGCGTTCGCGGCTTGAAGATCATGGCGGGGTGGGACGAAGCCCCGCTAAAGCTCTCGCTATGCACTGCGGAACGCACAGCCGATTTCAGCGGATGATGCGATGGCCTTCGAGCGCTTCCGACGCGGAGGCTTGCTTCGCCGCTTTAGCGATTTGCGGTTTTTCCTGCCGCCCTCACGATCGGCTAGCCTGAATCTGTTTCGTCGCGCCTTTGGGACATGCCGGCGGATGCCGAGAATGTCTGCTTGTCGGGGGTAGACCGGAAGCGGTTGGCCCACGGGCAGAACGGCGAGATTGACCCATCTCGGAAATTGCGCGGTTCGTTGTTGGAACCCGGATGATCCTGGTTCCCCAAGCACACCGACGCGCTTGAGAAATTTTCGGGTAATGTCGGCAATGGGCAATCGCCTGCGTCCTAAGACCGAAAGCGCCAAACTGAAGGCGAAGTCCGAGGGAGAATTCGCATGATGGCGCCGATATCAACAGACGTGAGCAGGGTGGAACCGGTGCTCGGATATTGGAACCGAAAGGACGCGCAATGGTAAAGAACACGATTTGCCTCTGGTACGATAAGGATGCCGAGACCGCCGCTCGCTTCTATGCCGAGACCTTTCCCGATAGCACCGTGAATGCCATCCACCGTGCACCGGGTGACTACCCATCCGGCAAGAAGGGAGATGTGCTCACAGTCGAATTCAAGGTTGCCGGTATCTCTTGTATCGGCCTAAACGGCGGTCCCGCGGTCAAACATAACGAAGCGTTCTCGTTCCAGATCGCCACTGACGATCAAGCCGAGACCGACCGCTATTGGAACGCCATCGTCGGCAATGGCGGCCAGGAGAGCGCGTGCGGCTGGTGCAAAGACAAGTGGGGCATTTCGTGACAAATCACGCCGCGTGTGTTGACAGAGGCCATGGCGGCGGGCGGCGATGAAGCAAAGCGCGCTTTTGATGCGATGATGACAATGAAGAAAATAGACGTCGCTGCAATCAAGGCGGCGCGCCGCGGCTGAGTCCGCTGCAAGAGAATCCTGTGATGGCCGCTGATGGCACGAACCGCCGGTTGAAAGGCGGGCAGAGCATGTCCGCTCTGCCCGGGTATTTCAGACGTCAACTTGTTCCGCTATTGCCGGAGCGTTATCGACTTCGATGCCGAGGTATCGGACCGTGCTTTCGATCTTCGGGTAAAGGTCGGATAGCCCTCAAGTTGCCTGTCCGCCGATAGGTCAAGGCGGCTTTTGTTCGTCGCAGTGAATGCGTGCCAAACAGCCTCGGGTCCAGCCCGACGCTCCCGATCCAATCAGACGCAAGCCGGGCGTATTGGCGTGCCGTCATGCTATGGTCAGGACCTAGACGACCGATTCCATGAAATCGGCATTGATGGAACTGGAAGGGTGTTGGCGGATTCCTCATTTGCAGTTGGCTGAATGAGGAATGGCATC
>JAJYAH010000891.1 GCA_021779635.1 Pseudomonadota bacterium
TGAGACGGCCGGAATTGCCGCCAATCTCGCCGGTGGCTATTTCGCATCGCGCTTCGGCATTCCCAGAATGCTCGCGATCGGCCAGATGCTCCAGATCGCGGGCTTGCTGATGTTGTCGGCGCTTGAGCGGACAACTGTTCCGGTGGGTCGCCTGGTTCACGGGTTCGAAGAACGCGATGAAGGGCATCGGGTTTTTCGTCGGTGGTCTCCTGCTGGACCTGGTCGGATTCACGCACGCGCTGTGGATGATGGCGGCGTTGCTGGGCGCGATCTTCGTCGCGGGGCTGCTACTTCTGCCGTCTCAGCTCGGCAAGGCGAAATCGTCGAAAACCATCCGTGAGCTATTCGGCAAATCGCGCGGCGTGAATCTCTTGGCTGCCGCGCGCATCTTCATGTTCGGCGCGAGGGATGTCTGGTTCGTCGTCGGCTTGCCTGTCTTTCTCTACGCACATGGTTGGAAATTCTTGCAGGTGGGCGGTTTTCTGGCGGCCTGGACCGTTGCCTATGGAGCCGTCCAAGCCATCGCTCCGTCGCTCGTGACACGCAGCACCGACGGCCTCAGCCGCGAGGTGCCGTCGGCGAGACTGTGGGCCGCCGTTCTAGCCGCTGTGCCAATTGCGCTGGCGGTGATCATGAACTCAACCGACCTCGCGCGTCCGGATCTTGTCCTGGTGACCGGACTGGCGCTTTTCGGTCTGCCGTTCGCCGTGAATTCTTCCCTGCATTCGTATCTCATTCTGGCTTACGCCGGATCCGAAAAGGCCGCCGAAGACGTCGGCTTCTATTATGCGGCCAATGCGGCCGGTCGTCTGCTGGGGATCACGCTATCCGGAGTGCTGTACCAAGTCGCTGGCATCACGGGCTGCCTGGTCGGCTCAGCGGTCATGCTGCTGCTCTGCTGCCTCATCACATTCCTGATTCCACACAGCGCCGCCGCCACGAGCGCCCAACAGGCGTCGACGTGAGCGGTGCGGAAGAGAGGCTTGATGCTTTCCGTCATGCCCGCCGGCCTGGAAGTCGGAATTCAGTCCGTCAGCGGCGCTGGAGCCGCGCTCTGGACGGCGTACAAGTTCACCCGATGGGAATGCATTTCGACGGAAAGGGTCTTCGATCAGACCGGCATGGCATGTTGGATCCTCTTGCTCACGATGTTCTTCTCGCGACTGGGATCGATGTTGGCGACTTAGGCCCGGCGCCGCCTGGGCGTTTGGAAGACATACCCCAATTTGCGGACAGTCCGAATGGGGGCTTCGCGTTGCCGGCCTCCAATTGCTCGGCGCAGGCGCACGATTTCCGCATCAACGGTGGCTTCCTCGATCATCGAGCCCGCCCCCCAGACGCGCTCCTTCAAGGTTCTCCGCGGCAAGGGTTCTCCCGGATGCTCCATGAAAACCTCAAGGAGACGAAACTGCTTCATGGATAACTGAAGTGGCTTGCTGCCCCGCCAAACCCGGATGGTCTCCCGATCGAGAAGGAATTCGCCAACGGCGATCCGGGGCTGCAGGGCTGGCTCTGTCGAGCTGATTGCCTGATCCATGTCGAAAGCCGCTATTGGTCCACCTTGGCGAACCGGTCGTCCAGGGCATAGCCGGCGCCGCGCACGGTGCGGATCGGATCCTGCTCGCGGCCGGGGTTGAGCAATTTGCGCAACCGCCCGATATGCACGTCCACCGTGCGCTCATCGATGTAAATATCGCGTCCCCATACGCTGTCGAGCAGTTGCTCGCGGCTGAACACCCGTCCCGGATGCTCCAGGAAAAATTCCAGCAGCCGGTACTCGGTCGGGCCGAGATCGACCGGACGTCCCGACCGCGCCACGCGGCGCTTCTCGCGATCGAGTTCGATGTCGCCATAGGTCAGGATGGTGGCGAGACGTTCCGGACTGGCGCGGCGCAACAGGCCCCTCACC
The DNA here is from genome assembly GCA_021779635.1 of Pseudomonadota bacterium. Next base: position 1,910 of record JAJYAH010000891.1, read on the forward strand.
CGCGCCAGCAGTTCCGGCACCGAGAACGGCTTGACGATGTAATCGTCGGCGCCGGTCGCAAGGCCCCTGACCCGTTCGCTTTCCTCGCCGCGCGCGGTCAGCATGATGATCGGAAGCTGCCTGGTTTCCGGCCGCGCCCGCAACCTGCGGCACAGCTCGATCCCCGACAGGCCGGGTAGCATCCAGTCCAGCACGATCAGGTCGGGAACGCGCTCCTTCAGCCTGGTGTCGGCGTCATCGCCGCGGGCGACCGTCTCGACGTCGTAACCTTCGGCGTCGAGGTTGTAGCGCAGCAACGTCGTCAATGCCTCCTCGTCTTCCACTACCAGAATGCGCGCGCTCATATGCGTAAGCCTTCTCTTTCAATTTGGACGCGTTTCCTTCACGCGACCGGTGTCCACTTCGCTCGAAAACGCTCTCTCAGTTTCCGGGTACGGTCGTTGCAAAGGTCGTCATGTCGCCCTTCGGTCGCTTGTCGAGTATTTGCTGGCCTTCGATTATGTAGAACACGGTTTCCGCGATATTGGTGGCGTGGTCGCCGATCCGCTCGATGTTCTTGGCGCAGAACATCAGGTGGATGCAGAAGCTGATGTTGCGCGGATCTTCCATCATGTAGGTCAGGAGTTCGCGGAACAGCGAGGTGCAGATCGCATCGACTTCCTCGTCCCCCTTCCACACCGTCATCGCCGCCGGCAAATCGTGCGCCGCATAGGCGTCGAGCACGGATTTCAACTGCGACTGCACGAGGTCGGTCATGTGCTCGAGGCCGCGGATCAGCTTCAGTGGATGAAAATCACTGTCGAGCGCGGAGGCACGCTTGGCGATGTTTTTGGCAAGGTCCCCGACCCGCTCGAGGTCAATCGCGACCCGCATGGCGCCGACGATTTCGCGCAGGTCGACCGCCATCGGCTGGCGCCGCGCGATGGTCAGCACCGCGCGCTCCTCGATCACCCGCTGCAAATGATCAATATCGGAATCCGTGGCAACAACGCGGGCGCTCAACTCAATATCTCTTCGAGTCAGCGCATCCACGGATTCGACGATCTG
>JAJYAH010000892.1 GCA_021779635.1 Pseudomonadota bacterium
GCTTCCGGGAGAGGCCTTTGCGGCAGCCTCCTTCACGGCGCCGGCGATCTGGCTGATCGAATGGTTCGACGGGAAGCGCAGCTCAAACAGATCGGCCTGCCCACCCATCATGATGTGATTGTGGATGTCGATGATTCCAGGCATGGCGGTACGACCGCCGAGGTCAACCACCCGGGTGTCGCGGTCGACAAAGGATTTGACCTCGGCTTCCTCACCGACGGCCACGAAACGTCCGGCCTTGACCGCCACACAACTCGCCCAAGGCTGGTCGCGGTTGACAGTATAGATCCTGCCGTTCCGGAACAGCGTATCGGCGCTGGTCTTGATCTCGCTCATTCCCCGGTCCCGATTGTGAGGAGAGCTTGTTCCGCGCGCGGGTTGGTCACAATCAGCCGTTCGGTTGATGAGCGGTCATTAGGCTCGTCAACCCCATTATCGTTCGACGGTGAAGCCGGTTTCGGGAAGCGTCGTTCTGCCATCCACCACGTTGGTCTGGCCAGGGACATAGCTTGCCTGCTCAGAAGCAAGATGCTGAAGGGCTTGTGGGCGGACATGCATATCTGTCGCTCATGAGCTTCCTCGCTTGCGAACATCTGGAGTTGGGCTGGGAGATGCATCTTCTCCCGCAATCGGTCAGTGATTGAAGATCCACGGCTTGCTCCAACAAGCCTCTCGCTACTCAGCTCGGCCGGAACTAGAGCACGGCCCCGCCTGAGATGCTTGGTCAGCAGCGCCACCTTTTGGACTCAGGCTGCCATTTATCGCCGCCCGACCGGCCATAATCCCAGCGGAGATGCAGGACGTCGAATCCGGCCTAGCCTTCCGAGCGGGCGTTCGCTTCCACCGGCACACCGCAGCGCAGCATGCACCCAAGCCCTCAATCAAACGGAGCTCCCCCGTTATCAGGCCCTTGTCATGCCGACAAAACTCTGTGCCTTCGAGGTCAAAAACTTCATTGCCAGTGAGGGCCCTACAAAGCCAAACTCCCCTCTGGAGAGGGGAGGTATCGCCGCCGGGCGAGACCTGCTTTGAGGTCAAGGCTTGCCCAGATTCGCTCGTTGGAGGAACTGATGCTTAGAATCGGAAGCACCAGCGCCGTTACGCCGAAGGATGGCTTTGAACATTGGCACCATGTCACTTGCCGCGACTATTCGCTTACAGAATGCCGCCGCCCTATATCGGACGTTCACTTCTCCGCCCAGATCTCCACACGCGAGTTCGGCGCTTTGGTTCTTAGCGAAACCTCGTCTTGCACTGCCGCGGATAGCTTGATCCGGATCACGCGGGGAGCGGAAGAAATTCGCAAAGACCCTCGCGATCATTTCATGACACTCCTCATAGTCCGAGGAGATGCCACCCTGGTACAGGACGATCATGAAGCGCAAATGCGTCCCGGCGACCTGATCGTATATGACCAGTCCAAGCCGTTTGCCCTAGCGTTCGGTCAAGAGTCGAGTTCGATCGTTCTGACGATCCCGAGACCATTGCTGACCACTCGTCTACCAGAAATGCACCGCTTGACTGCTCGGCGGATCGATGGCCAATCCAGATTCGCTATGCTCGCCGGCTCGGTAATATGGCAGTTGCTTGGGCTTGAGATTGTTGAACGATACGACGTAATCCGCCGCTTGAGCACATCGGCTGTGGATATTCTTGCTGCGACTTTAGAGGCCGAGCTGACCGATTTGAAGTCCCCGGATCTCGAGCGCGGCCAACGTCTGGATCAAGTCAAGCGATTTATCATCGACAACCTTCATGATTGCGAGCTCGACATCGATACTATCGCCGCCAAGCAAAACATGGCCACACGCACCCTCAATCGATTGTTTGCGGCCCAAGGGACAACTCCATCTCGCTGGCTCTGGCAGCAACGTCTTGCAGCCAGCTACAATGCACTCGCCGAGCGGCGCGTCAGAAGCGTCACGGACGCGGCAATGAATTTTGGCTTCAGCGACCTCTCCCATTTCAGCCGAGCGTTCAAAAAGGCTTTTGGTCGGTCTCCGCATAGTTTGCTGCGACGTCACACAATTCATCGATAACCGTCCGATGCGCGCCCGAATGGTTCAATCGCGAGATCGCTAGTTTCAATATTTCATCAGCCCCACTGCCGTTCGACGGCAAAACCGGTCTCGGGGAGCATCGCTCCGCCGTCGACCACGATGGTCTGGCCCGTGACGTAACTTGCCTGCTCGGACGCCAGATAGAGCATGGCATAGGCAACGTCCTCGGCAGTGCCGATCCGGCCCACGGGGATGTGGCGAGCGATCCGCGACAGATTCTCCGTAGTGCTCAGCGTCCCCCGCCCCGGCTTGGCGATGAAGCCCGGCTCGACCGCATTGGCCGTGATGCCATCACGCGCGAGTTCGAAGGCGGCGCCGCGGATGAAGGCGTTGACGCCGGCTTTCGCCGCGGAATAGTGCGCGCCGCCGCCCATTGCGAGGCGCGACGAGATCGACGACGTCACGAGAATCCGGCCATGGCGCCGGGCGCGCATATGCGGCACCGCCGCCTGGATGAGCCAGATCGCCGCGGTGAGATTGATCGACAAGGCCGCATCGAGTTTGTCCTCGTCGATGTCGTCGAGCTGCGCCCAGGGACAGCCACCGGCGTTGTGGACGAGGATATCGAGCCGGCCGAGCCGGCCAGCGACGCTATTGACGAACTCAGTTAATGCAGGTCGATCGAGCGCGTCGAAGCGCGTCGTGCTCACAGCGAGACCACGCAGATTCAACTCGGCCGCGAGCGCGTCGGCCACGTCCTGCGAGCGATTGGCGATCACCACATGGGCGCCCGCCTCTGCGAGGCGCGTGACGATCGCAGCGCCAATGCCCCGCCCGCCGCCGGTGACCAGCGCGACGCGGTCAGTCAGGTCGAACGGGGACGACACCATGATCAGATCACCCCCGCATCTCTCACCAGATGAACGAAGCGCTTGAACACCTCGTCATGCCGAA
>JAJYAH010000893.1 GCA_021779635.1 Pseudomonadota bacterium
GATTTTGCGCGGACGAACGGCGCTGACGCGGACGGCGAAGTCGTGTGGTCCTGACGCCCCGACGCTGGCGTCAAGTTGGTGGAGACAACTCCACTGGCGAGGGTGGCAAAAAAGCCCGGTCACCCGGGAGAGCGCGAAGGAAACCGTTAAAACCATTGCGCGGGGAATGCCGGGCGAACCGGCGTGACCGTGGTGACTAACTCGCGTGTTTTTTTCTACACGCGAGGCTACGGGCGCGTCGAGCGCCCGGCATTCCCTGCGCCCTCTGTATGAAGAGGGCATCTTAGAGCAAAACTCGCGCGAAATGCGCGGCGAGATCGTGGACGCGCATGTGGAATTGGAGCGACGTCATTGCTGTGCATCTACCGCAACACGATCCATGCCGGGGCATGGTCGCTGGCGCTTTCCTCGCCGCGCAGCTTGCGGTCAATGCCGGCCTTGATCAGGCGCGGCGCTAGTGCCGGGCTCAGCAAGAGATGATCGAGCCGCAATCCCGCGTCGCGCGGCCATCGGTTGCGCTTGTAATCCCAGAACGTGAACATCGGCTTTGACGGATGCAGTTCGCGGATCGCATCGCACCAGCCCTGTGCCACCAGCGACTTGAACGCCGCGCGGCTCTTCGGCTGGATCAATGCATCCTTGTCCCACGACCGCGTCGGATAGATATCGAGCTCGGTGGGCGCGACGTTGTAGTCGCCCGCCAGCACAACGGGAATGTCCTGTTTCAGGAATTTCGCGGCATGCAGCCGCAGCCGCTTGAACCATGCGAGCTTGTAGTCGAATTTCGGGCCGGGCTGCGGATTGCCGTTCGGAAGGTAAAGGCTGGTGACGATGATGCCTTTGACGGCGGCTTCGATGTAGCGCGCCTCGTGGTCGTTGCGATCGCCGGGCAATTCGGTCCTGATCAGCACCGGCTCGGCCTTGTGCGCCAGGATGGCGACGCCGTTCCAGGTCTTCTGGCCACGCCAGACCGCGCCGTAGCCGGCCTGGTTGATGGCGCGCAGCGGAAAATCGTTGTCGGCCGCCTTCAGCTCCTGCAGGCAGACGATGTCGGGTTTTGTCTGATCCAACCATCGCAGCAGGTTCGGCAGGCGGCGGTTCACATTGTTGATGTTGAACGTGGCGACCTTCATGCGCTGATTGAAAGGTCAGGCCGGTATCGGGGATGCCGGCTCGGTCGCCGCCGCGCCGCCCTTGTAGACCCGCGCATAACGCGGCCCGAGGCTGGTCAGAACTTCGTATCCGATGGTGCCGAAATGGTGCGCCAGTTCGTCGACGGTAATGCCTTCGCCAATCAGCGTCACCATATGGCCGCGCCGCACGGCGGTCTTGTCGAGGTCGGTGACGTCGATGGCCATCAGGTCCATCGAGATGCGGCCGGCCACCGGGCAGCGCTTGCCCGCGACCATCACCTCTGCGCTGCGGGTGCCGTCGCCGCCGCCGGCGGCGCGGAAATAGCCGTCGGCGTAGCCCGCCGCAACGATCGCGAGCCGGGTCGGCCGTCGCGCGGTCCAGATGCCGCCATAGCCGACGCTCTCGCCCTTCTCGATATTGCGGATTTGCACAATGCGGGCCTTCAGCTCGACGACCGGTTGCATCGGATTGTCGGCTTCCGGCGTCGGATTGACGCCAAACAGTGCGGCACCCGGGCGCACCAGGTCGAACTGGAACGCCGCGCCCAGAAAGATGCCGGAGGAATTCGACAGCGAGGCCGGCACGCCGGAAAAAAGACTGGCGATCTCGCGGAAGGTGGTGAGCTGCCTGGCGTTGAGCGGATGATTGAGGCTCTCGGCGCAGGCGAGGTGGCTCATGACCAGCGTGATGCCGTGGTCGCCGGCGTTGATCCTGGGAATGATACCCTGCGCCTCGGTGAGGGTCAGGCCGAGCCGGTTCATGCCGGTGTCGATGTGAATGGCAGCGCCTCCGGCCCAGCCGGAGCGCCGGCAAAACACATCCCATTCGGCCAACTCGTTGAGATCGCCGATCACGGGTTTCGCGTCGATCTTGGCGTAGGCCTCGCCGCTATTCTGGAAAAAACCGTCGAGCACATAGATGGCCGCTGTCGGCAGCGCGGCGCGGGCGGCGCGTGCTTCACCCAGCGTGGCGACGAAAAACGTCTTGCAGCCGGCGCCGGCGAGGGCGCGCGCGACGGGATCGACTCCGCAACCATAGGCGTCCGCCTTGATCACGCCGGCGCATTCGGCCGGCACTGCGGTTTTCTCAAGCTTGCGCCAGTTTGCGACGATGGCGTCGAGGTCGACCGTCAGCACACCGCTGGCGGTGGCAAGCGCTGCCGCCAGATTGGCTTCGGGCGACAGCACGCTGCCTGGCGGGGCCAATTTCGGGTCGGAAACGAGGTTCATGCCGCACTTTACGCGCGGGCCAGCGGCGGTTCAACCGGGCAGGCGGGGTCAGAGCCTTTTCCGTCCCGATTGAATCGGAACGGAAAAGGCTCTGTTTCTTTGTTCGACGCGTTTTCTTCACGCGAACCGGTATCCGCTTCGCTGGAAAACGCTTTAGTAGGTCCGATCCGGCAGATGGCCCTCATTGGCGAGATCGCTGAACCGGGTGAACTGGCCCTCGAACGACAATTCGACCGTGCCGGTCGGACCATGGCGCTGCTTGCCGATGATGACTTCGGCCTTGCCGTGCACCAGCGACATGTCGAGCTGCCATTTTTCGTATTCGGGGGTGCCGATGCGCGGCTCCTTGTTGGCGAGGTAATATTCCTCGCGAAACACGAACATCACGACGTCGGCGTCCTGTTCGATCGAGCCGGATTCGCGCAGGTCGGACAATTGCGGGCGCTTGTCGTCGCGGCTTTCGACCTGACGCGACAGCTGCGACAGCGCGATCACGGGGACGTTGAGTTCCTTGGCCAGCGCCTTCAGGCTGGTGGTGATTTCGGTCACCTCCTGGACGCGATTGTCGGAGCGCTTGCTCGATCCCTGC
>JAJYAH010000122.1 GCA_021779635.1 Pseudomonadota bacterium
TTTGCACCGGCCAGCTGGCTTACTTGGGAACCTGCTGTGCGCTGGCGTCGGAAACCGCCTCTTTCGTCGGGGCGCCGGCGAGCACCGGTTCGGAATGCCCGATATGTGCGAGCCGCTGGCGCTTGGCAGCGTAGTAATAGCCGCCGGCATAATAGGCGACGGTGCGATTGTGATCGCCGTTTGCAGCGCGGTAGGCGCCGGCAAGATATTTCACCGCATAGGTGAGATTGGTATTGGGATCGCGCAGCCCGGCCGCATCCCCGGTGTAACCGAGGCTGCGCGCGGTCGCGAGCTTGATCTGCATCAGGCCGATGGCGCCGCCGCGCCCGACCAGCCCGGGCTGATAGCGGCTTTCGCGCACGATCACGCGATGGACCAGGGCTTCCGGCACGCCATTGGCCCTGGCATGGGTGGCGACCAGCCCATCATAATCGGCGTGCTGGGCCTGTGCGATTTCCGGAAACGGCAGCGCCGCCATGGCGGCGAGCCATCCGAGCGATAACCAGCGTTTCATCTTTCAGGACCTCTTTCTGGGTGCGGGCGGGGAGCGGTTGGGGGCCGGACCGTCGCGATTTTCGCAGTCGCCGGGGCACCGATGCGGCCAAATCCGGGCTTTCTTAAGCCCTCCCTGTATCCGCGCCAGGCGGATTTACCAAGAATTATGCCTTGGCATGCTTCGATCGGGCCGGAAATCCCAAGAGATGACCGAACAGATTACCCCAGGAAATTACCCCGAGAGATCAGGCCGCGCCGATGACCCTGTCCATCACCCATAGCGCCGAGCGCACCAGCCCCCTGCACGGCCTGCTGCCGCTATGGGTCGGCGTCTCCATCTATGCGCTGCTGATACTGGCCGGCAACCGCCTGCTGCTCGATCCCGATACGTTGTGGCACATCACCGTCGGCCAGTGGATGCTGGACCATCGCGCGGTGCCGCATACCGACGTCTATTCATTTACCATGCGCGGCCACCCCTGGATTTCGATGCAGTGGGTGGCTGAGGTGCTCTATGCCAAAGCCTATGCGCTATTCGGCTGGAGCGGGCCGGTGGTGCTGGCCGCCGCGGCGAGCGCGCTGACCTTTGCGTTGCTGGCGAAATTCCTGAGCCGCCATTTGAGCGAAAGTGCCACGATTGTATTCGTCGCCGCGGCGTTGGCGCTCACCGCGCAGCATATATTGGCGCGGCCGCATGTGCTGGCGCTGCCGGTGATGATGATGTGGGTCGGCGGAATGATCGACGCGGCGGATCGGCGCGAGGCGCCGTCATTCTGGCTGCTGCCGCTGCTGGCGCTGTGGGCCAATCTGCATGGCGGTTTCATCTTCGGCCTGGTGCTGGTGGGACCGGTCGCGCTCGATGCGGTGGTGAGTGCGGATGCGGCGTCGCGGAAATCGCTGGCGCTGCGCTGGGCGGCATTCGGGGTCGGCGCATTGATCGCCGCTTGCTGCACGCCCTATGGCTGGAATTCGATGCTGGCGTCGAAGAACATCCTGGAGTTGGGCAGCGTGCTGCGGTTGATCACGGAATGGCGGCCGGCTGATTTCAGCAGCATCGGTCCGTTCGAGATCTGCCTGTTGATGGCCATAGGATTGGCGCTGCTGCGCGGCATCCGATTGCCGCCGACGCGCATCCTGCTGCTGCTGGGATTGCTGCACATGGCGCTGGCCCAGGGCCGGGCCACCGAAATTCTGGCGCTGCTGGCGCCGATGGTTCTCGCCGTCCCGCTCGCCAAACAGATCGGCGGCGCCGAGGCCCCATCGCCGAGCGCGACCAGGCCGTCCCGCGGCCTGCTGTTCGCCGCCGTCGCCATCGTGCTGGTGGCCGGAACCGTGGCCTATGCCTCGGTCGCCCGCTTCGAGCCCAATGCCCGCCAATCGCCGGTCGCGGCGGTTGCTGCACTGAAGAAGATGAATTTCACCCGCGTGTTCAACGATTACGATTTCGGCGGCTATCTGATCTACAGCGGCGTCGCGCCGTTCATCGACGGCCGCACCGACGTTTATGGCGAGAAATTCTTTGTCGATCACAACGCCGCCAGCGGATTGATGGAGCCGGACAATCTGTTCCGGATGCTGGAGGAGTACAAGATCGAGGCGACGTTGATGCGGACGCAGAGTGCGGCGACCAAGCTGCTCGATCATATGGATGGCTGGCAGAAGGTGTATTCCGACGACATCGCCACCATTCATGTCCGCAAGCCCGGCGCGATCCATACCCTGGAACCGGTGATCGATCCGAAGGCGCATTGACGCGCGCGCCGCCGTCACGGCTTGTGCGCGCTGCGCCAAAATAATCCAGCCGGCTTGCCGTTCAAAAGTCTCATTGACGCATCAAGAACTGCGCATCAAGAATTGCCAGCGAGAGCGCGGCGCAGGTGAATCCGGCAGCGAGCCTGTCCCATTCGTTTCAACAGCAAAAAGAGCAAGGGAGATGCGCCATGGCCAAAATAGACGCCCGCTATTTGCCGCACGGGAACCCTTGCGCCCAATGCGGTGAGCCGATTGCAGCGCCCGACTGGATTGAAAGCGGCCCGCGCCGCATCTCCTATCTCTGGCATTGCGAGGCGTGCGACTACCGTTTCGAGGCGGTGGCGTTTTTCGAGGATTCGGAATCCGATCGCTTGGCGGCCTGACCGCCGACTCCGGATCAAGCGCTCAGGCGGCCGATTGCCGGCCCTGCTGGCGGACGGGCAATTGAATACGAACGATCAATCCATGCGGCTGCCGGTCATTCAGTGACAGCGCGCCGTGGTGCGCGATGGCAATGGTGCGCGCGATCGAGAGGCCGAGACCGAAACCGGCGGCTTCATCCATGTTGCGGGCGTCGTCGCCGCGCACGAACGGTTCGAGCATGACCGCCTTGCGCGCGTCGGAAATGCCGGGACCGTCGTCCTCGACCTCGATGGTCGCGGTATCCGGTGACACCCGCAGGCGGACGGTGGCCTCCGCGCCGTACCTGACCGCGTTCTCGACGAGATTGGTGACGCTGCGATGCAGGTCGTCGGGCCGGACCGTGGCCATGGCGTGTTCGGGGCCGTCATAGGCGACCTTGTGTCCCATGTCGGCGAACTGATCGGTGACAAGCTGCAGCGTGCTTGCGATGTCGACCAGCGTCATGGATTCGAGCTTGCGGTCGTTGCGCAGGAAAGAGAGCACGGCCTCCAGCATCGACCGCATCTGCTCGAGATCGCGCAACATGCGGCTGCGGTGCGCGTCATCCTCGATGAATTCGGCGCGCAGGCGCATTCGGGTGATCGGCGTGCGCAGGTCGTGGCTGATGGCGGCCAGCATCTTGGTGCGGTCGTCGATCAGGGTCGTGATGCGCTCCCGCATCCGGTTGAGCGCCTTGGCCACCGATCGGATTTCTTCGGGGCCGCGTTCGGGCAGCGGCGCCGCGGCGCCGTTCAGGCTGAAATCCTCGGCGGCCTTTGCGAACGACGACAGCGGCGCGGTCAACGCCCGGGCCGCCCACAGGCCGAGCAAGGTGACGCTGACGACGGCAAACAGCAGGGTCAACATCCACGGTCCCTGCCAGAACGGACGTTGCCGCAGCAGCTTGGCGGAAATCATCGCACCGTCCGGCAGCGCGATACCGACCTTGTTGGTATCTTCGCCCTTCGGCAGCGGAAAGATACGGTAGCTGTTGCCGAGGCGGCGACGCAACCCGCGCAGTTCGGGGTTGTCCGCATCGCCCGCGGCGGCAAAATCCGGCGGCAGCCCTTCGATCTCCATTTGCGGAAATGCCCGCAAAATGTCGGCGAGGAGCCGCGGCCGCTCCGCCGCGGGCGCGGTGCCGAGAAGCTGGGTCACGGCGACAAGCTGATAGTGTCCGCGGTCGATCGACGGATCGGGCTGATCCGGCCGGTGAATCAAGAAGATCATGGTGAGCATCAGGTGAATCGCGACGATCGAGGCGACCACCAGCGCCGCGATCTGTCCGCTGATGCCCCTGAGATTCAGAAAGCCAAGCAGCTTCATGACCGGCCGCCGGCGGGGGCGGCGACCGCGTCCACCGCCGGGGTGAACATGTATCCGCCGGAACGCACGGTCTTGATCATGGTGGCGTCCTGCGGATCGGGCTCGATCTTGCGCCGGATGCGGCTGACCAGCACATCGATGCTGCGCTCGAACGAACCGGCGTTGCGGCCCTGGGTGAGATCGAGCAGGCTGTCGCGCGACAGCACGCGGCCGGGCCGCTCGCAGAAGGTTCGCAGCAGGTCGAACTCGGCGCTGGTCATCGCCACCCGCGCGCCCGCCGGATTGCGCAGTTCCCGAAGCCTGAAATCGATCCGCCACCCCAGGAAGGTGAGGGCGGTTGCGCCATTGATGGCGCTCGCGGTCTGGGCGGCGGCATGGCGGCGCAGCACCGCATTGATGCGCGCCAGCAACTCGCGCGGATTGAACGGCTTGGCCAGGTAGTCGTCCGCGCCCATTTCCAGTCCGAGAATGCGATCGACGTCCTCGCCGCGCGCGGTGAGCATGATGATCGGCACTTGCGATTCGGCGCGCACCTTGCGGCACAGGCTGAGGCCGTCCTCACCCGGCAGCATCACGTCGAGGATCAGAAGATCGACGCGATGGTCGGCCATCGCCCGGACCATCTCGCGACCGTCGGTCGCCACCGCGACGTTGCAGCTGTTGCCGCGCAGATATTTCGCGATCAGCGACCGCGTCTCGCGGTCGTCGTCAACGACGAGAATGTTCGGCGATGCCGTAGCCATGCAGAGTCTTGTCCGTGATTCGAGAACCGACGATTTTTGTTTCGAAATATTTCTGACGCTTGCCTCACAACAGGATGCAACACGCCAGTCGGGCAACAAAAAGACTTCGTTAAGACCATTAACCTTAACGTCGAGGTATCTTGCAAGAACCTTTGGAGCCATCATGACGGCCATCTCGGCGACCCCCGGCAGCAACTACCTGTCGCCTCTCCAACTGCTGCAGAACGAGCTGCAGGCGGAGGTAAGCTCCGGTGTAATCAACTCGTCCGATCAGGGCGCACTGTCGTCCGCGCTGACCGACATCAACTCGTCGTTACAGAGCAGCGGCCCGAGCAATTCCACCAGCGGCACCCATGCCTCTCCCGGCGACCTGCAGTCGAAGATCGACACCCTGATTGCCGGCGAAGTATCCAGCGGCAAGCTGACCAGCGATCAGGCCACCGAGTTGCAGGGGGTCTTCGCGGCAGCCTTCGCCAACGGCCCCGGCGGCGCCGGGGACTCAACCAGCGCCAGCGATGCGGGTGCTCCAGGTGACGCCGGCGGCGCCCACGGTGGCCATCATGGCGGCCCTGGCGGTCCGCCACCCGCGAGCAGCTTATCCCCGAGCGGCAGCACCAGCAGTTCATCGGGCACCAACACCACCAACGACATTCTGCAGCAGTTTCTCCAATCGCTGCAGAATTCACTGTCGAGCTCGTCATCATCGTCCTACAGCGCGACCGGCGGCAGCACCGCCAGCAGCGGCACTTCGTCGTTCTCGGCGCTGCTGATCAACTACCAGACCTGATCCCAGAGCGCCGCACGCACCGACGCTCCGCGCCATCATCTTTCCGGAACCGAAGGGATGATTGCCGACACTGTCGCTGCGATTGGCCGTGGCCCGCAGCCGGCCGCGATCGCGCGGTCGGTGCGCTGGTCAAGATCCGTCTGTTGAAGATTTGACGACGACTGAAAGGTTCCACGGAACTTGCCAAGTCATCGGCAAGTCATCGGCATTGCACAATTTGAAAAACCTTCGCCAGCGGGAACGGCAGACGGATCGGCGTGTTTTCTCCTGACAATTATCAGGGAGAACCCAGATGTTTTTAAAACATGTCAGCGCCGGTTTGACCGGTGCCATATTGCTTGCGACCGCTGCGTTGGCACAAACCCCGGCCGCGACCACCGACCGCACCAACATGGCACCGGCCGCGGCGTCGGATTCCTCGTTCCGTGGTGACTGGCGCACGTCGAAAGTTGTCGGCCTTAACGTCTATAACGACAACAATGAGAGCATCGGCTCGATCAACGATCTGCTGACCGACAAGAGCGGAAACATCAAGGGGGTGGTGCTCGGCGTCGGCGGTTTCCTCGGCGTCGGTGCGCATCTCGTCGCTGTTCCCTTCGACAAGATCAAATTCGTCAATGAGCCGATCGCTTACACCGGCGTAGCGGGCTCATCAAATGGCGCGGGCAGCCGCCCGGCATCCTCGACGGTCACTACGGGTGCTGCGACGGGATCGGCGCCGGCATCAAAGCCCAATCCGTGGTATCCGGACCATGCCGTGTTCAACGCCACCAAGGATCAGCTCAAGGCGATGCCTGAATTCAAATATTCGACGGAATAAGTCGAATAGATCGTCGCGGATATGATCGCGCAAACCACAGCGCGCCCGGTTTCGCCGGGCGCGCTTCGGTCGGCACAAGATGACCTCTGACTGAGGCTTTAAGTTCGTCATGGCCGGGACAAGCCCGCCATGACGAAGAAGGTGAACCCTCGCAGCCCGCATGGTTCGAGACACGCGCAAGATGCGCTCCTCGCCATGAGGGTTCACGTCAACCGGCTACGATCTCAATTCGTCTTGACCAGCGGGCAGCCGCCTTTGTCGAGCGGACGAAACGCCTGATCGGCGGGGACGGTTGCGAGCAACTTGTAGAGATCCCATTCGCCCTTCGACTCCTCCGGCTTCTTCACCTCGAACAGATACATGTCGTGGACCATGCGTCCGTCGATCCGGATCTTGCCGTTCTTGGCAAAGAAGTCGTTGATCGGAGTGGCCCGCATCTGGGCCATCACCTTCGGCGCTTCGTCGGTGCCGGTCGCCTCGATGGCCTTGAGGTAGTGCATGGTGGCCGAGTACAGGCCGGCCTGGATCATGGTTGGCATGTGCCCGACCTTCTCGATGAACCTTTTCGAGAACGCCCGGGTCTCATCGTCCCTGTCCCAGTAGAATGCGTCGGTCGTGATCAGGCCCTGGGCATCCTTGAGACCGATCGAATGAACATCGGTGATTTCCAGCAGCAAGGCGATCAGCTTCTGGCCGCCCTTTATCAGGCCGAATTCGGAGGCCTGCTTGAGCGCGTTGGTGGTATCGCCGCCGGCATTGGCCAGCGCCACCACCTTGGCCTTGGAGGCTTGCGCCTGCAGCAGGAACGACGAGAAATCCGATGTGTTCAGCGGATGGCGAACCTCGCCGAGGACCTTGCCGCCGTTTTCCTTCACAACGTTGGCGGCGTCGCGCTCGAGCGCCATGCCGAAGGCATAGTCGGCGGTGATGAAGAACCAGGTATCCTCGCCGCGCTGGACCATCGCCTTGCCGGCGACGTTGGAAAGCGCGTAGGTGTCGTAGGTCCAGTGCACGGTGTTGGGCGAGCAGGCGGGCCCGGTGATATCGGAGCTGCCGCCGCCGGAATTGATGTTGATCCTGTTCTTCTCGCGGGTCAGTGCCGAGACCGGCAGCGCCACCGAAGAAGTAGGCACGTCGAAGATCGCATCGACCTTTTCATTGTCGTACCAGTTGCGCGCGATGGCGACGCCGACGTCCGGCTTGTTCTGATGGTCGGCAGAGACCACCTCTACGGGCTTGCCTTTCACCTTGCCGCCGTAATCGGCGACCGCCATCTGCACCGCGACCAGAGAACCCTTGCCGGTGGCGTCCGAGTAGAGGCTGGACATGTCGGTGAGGACGCCGATCTTGACGACGTCGTCGGAAATCTGCGCGGTCGCCGCACCGCCGGATACGGCGAAGACGAGGCCGGCGGCGACCGCGGCTGCAAGAGACTTCATGTTGTTCTACTCCCTGGCTTTTTGGGCTTGTTGCGGGGCACCCTTCTACGCGGCTTCATCGCCGCCCGCAAAGCTGACTTTCGACCAAGCACGGCCGCCCGACCGCTCCCGGATTGCGCTTTCAGCGGTGGTATCGCGGTGTTAGGCTTGTTGCCGGCAGGACCACCTGCTTCCTGCCTAACATGGAAGGGAGGACGGTATGGCTGAGAGTGTTTACAAGGTCATTGAACTCATCGGTACCAGCAAGGAATCATGGGAGAAGGCGGCCAAGGCAGCGGTCGACAGGGCAGGAAAATCTCTGCGCGATCTGCGTGTCGCCGAAGTCGTCAAGCTTGATATGCAATTGGATGCCAAGGGCAAGATTGAAGCCTATCGCGCCAAACTCAACGTCTCGTTCAAATTCGAGGGCTAGGGCCTTTTCCGTTCCGATTGAATCGGAACGGAACTCGATTCTTTATCCTGACGCGTTTCCCCAGCGCGAACCGGTATCCAGCCCGCACCATGCGCGGCGCAGGCTTTCACTGGAAAATGCTCTGGTCCGGTGATCGGCGAACGAGGTCCCTGCACAACGAATCGTTGGCATCGCGGCACAGCAGCCCGCGTTATTCTGGATCCGGCGGCCGCTCGCCGACAATAAAGCGTCGGGTTGCAAGCTCACAGGCCGCCCAGCGCCGTCACGTAAACATTGATTGCGCCGTCCGCTTCGGCGATCACGCGCAGCGTTTTGGAATCGAAGGCGATATCGGCGAGCCGCAGGCTGGTGATTTCCGCCGCTACCCGCACGCCGTCTTCATTCTTCTGGAAATCGGCGATCGCATCCGCGATCCTTTTCTGCGCATTCGCGGTAAACGGTTTGAGATCGATGGTCGCCTTTTCCGCCAGTGCCTTTTGCAGATACGGCATCGCCTCGCGCGCCGCAGCCCCGAGCAGTCCGAACGCCGCCTCGGATTCGACGGCGAGCTGGATATTGGCCAGCCGCAGGGTCTGCTGGGTCTGATCGAGCACCGGCGTCCCCCAGATATATACGGTGGCTTCGCCCCCGAAGCCGAAGAAGCTCTTTTTCTCCTTGGCGTGCAACAGCAGCGAGATCAACAGCCGATCACCTGATGCTGCGACGGTGGCATGCTTGACGGTGACATCGACCGAACCCGAGCCGTCCTCCGGAAAGGTACGGCCGGCGAACTGCGCCTCCACGATCTTGTTGATATCGGTAAACGGCATGTCGATCGGCATGTCGATACCGACCCCTCCCGGGGTCGGCGGGATGATCGAGATCTTCTCGGGAAACGGGCAGTCGGGCTTGGTCTGCGTCGAGGTGATGCGGGTTTCCGCCTCGATACCGACCATCAGCGTGACCGCCGATGCATCGACACGCGGCTGTACCGCGATCGCACGGGTCGGGCGCAGTTCGAGCCAAAGCGCCGGCAAGGTCGAAGCCGCACCGGCGCCTTGCAGTTGAATCGAACGGCAGGCCCTGTCCCATTGTACCCGCGCATGCTGTTCGAATGCGCGATCGTTGCGGATTCGCTCCCCCGCCGCGCTGATCTGATCGGCGACCGCCTTGTCGATCAGCGGCTTGACCTGCGCCGGGACATTGACGCGGGCCCCGGCCACCGAAAGGTTGCTGTCGCCGAGCGTGACCTGAGCGGCCAGATTGGGCTCGAGGTGCCAGGCCGCGGCGAGCCTGGGCCGCGAGGTGATGGTGATGTTGCCCTTGATTTCCGCGTTGGCGTTGATGTTCTTGATATTGACGCTGCCGATCTGCTTGGCGGCGTTGCTGCCGAGCAGACTGCCGAGCGCGTTGCTGACCGCGCCGGTTGCTTTCGATGACAGCGAGCCCGTCGCATTCAGCGTTCCGGTCAGCGATGTCGTCAGCGACAACACATCCTGGGCGCCGGCCGCCGCGATCGGTCCGCGCGAGGCGGTCCAGCCGATGTCGGCGTTCTGCAGAATCTGCGACGCCGGGTTGTCGGCCTTGCCCGCGAAGGTGCGCGGCGCCGCGCGCTCGGCGACGTCGCGGATCGCGGCCAGCGAAACCGTGACCGGCGCGACGACGATCGAGCTGCGTGCGGCGGGCGGCAGCGGCGGCAATTCTGTCAGCACCGGCGCCGGGGCCTTGACGCGCGGCGACAGCCAGTCCATGGCCTTCAGGCTGACAAGGAACGAGACCGCAATCACCGCGGCCGCGAGCAGGATCGTCTTGAGACGCATCGATGGACGCATCGTCCCCCCGGACTGGTTTGAACGGTTGAGTTTACAGGGTGGGGTCTGTCGGCGCCATAGCGCCGGACTAGCCGCACTCCTCGGTCGCTTTGTGAGGAATGTGAGGCGATACCGTGCAGGTCCCTGGGCGGGGCGGTCACGATGCCGGAATTTTGTTACCGCTCAGAAACAACAGCGGTTACGGAAATTAACGATTCAGATTACGTCGTCGCGGCCTTCGCCGGGGACGACGTGTTAACTAATTTGGCGAACGGGACTTAGCGAATTTGGAGAACGCACCGGCGCGGGCTGACCGCTCGGCTCGTCGGGCGCGGCGGTTCATCGGCAAGCACCTTCATCGCGCTGTCATGCGACCGCAATCTTCCTGACAAGAATGAGCCTTGCGGACATCCTGGCCGGCAGTTTCTACCGCTCGAACCCGAAAAAGAATGACTACACATCTGTGTCGTCACACGCCTGAAATATCCTTGGCCGAACGTCGGGTATTGAGAATCAGCAACGTAGGCTTCCGTGATGCGGATATTGATCGCGACCGATGCTTGGCATCCGCAGGTGAACGGCGTAGTTCGCACGTTGACCTCGCTGGCTCGCAGCGCATCGGCGCTGGGAGCCGAAATCGAGTTTCTGACTCCTGATGGATTTCCGTCGCTCGCCGTTCCGACCTATCCGGGATTGCGGATAGCCTTGCCGAACCCGTGGCGGATATCAGCCAGAATAGAGGCGGCAGCGCCGGACGCCATTCACATCGCGACCGAGGGGCCGATCGGGTGGGCGGCGAGAGCCTATTGCCGCCGCCGCAAGCTCGCTTTCACAACGTCCTATACGACACGCTTTCCGGAATACATCGCCGTTCGCTCGATCATTCCGGCTGACTTGAGCTACGCGGTGCTGCGTCACTTTCATGCGGCCGGCGCCATGACCATGATCGCCACCGCCTCGCTACGGCAAGAACTCAGCGCACGAGGTTTCAGAAAGCTCGGCACCTGGACGCGAGGGGTCGATACCAAGCTGTTCACGCCGGATCATCCGGCCGCGCTCGATTTGCCGAGACCGATCTTCATGACCATGGGCCGTGTCGCGGTCGAGAAAAACCTCGAGGCGTTTCTCTCGCTGGACTTGCCCGGATCCAAGGTCGTGATCGGCGATGGGCCGCAAAAGGCCGAGCTGGAACGCCGCTACCCCAACGCCAAATTTCTCGGTGAAAAGACCGGCCAGGATCTGACCTCGCATCTGGCGGCGGCGGATGTCTTCGTGTTTCCGAGCCTCACCGATACCTTCGGGGTCGTTCAACTCGAAGCGCTGGCCTGCGGCACGCCGGTTGCGGCATTTCCGGTGACGGGTCCGCTCGACGTGATCGCGGATCATCCGATCGGGGCTTTGGACGCCGACTTGCGGAGCGCCTGCCTCCGCGCCCTCGGCATGTCCCGCGAGGCATGCCGGAATTTTGCGCTTGAGCGTTCCTGGGAGAACAGTGCCAGGCAGTTCATTGGCAATCTGACAGTGTTGCAGCCGAGCCGCTCGCTGCGACCTGCCCGCCGCGTGGCGGGCAGAAGCGCTGTGCGCGGCTAACCGGATCATCAGAACAGCGAGTAGTTTCACCATGGCCGAAATCATCAAGCTTGACGAAACGACACAGTTGGACTTCAGCCGCGAAATGGTCGAGCGCGCCTATGATCGCTGGGCGCCGATCTATGACCTGGTGTTTGGCGGGGTGTTTGGAAAGGGCCGGCAAGCCGCCATCATCGCCACCAACAATATTGGCGGTCGCGTGCTGGAGGTCGGCGTCGGCACCGGAATCTCGTTGCCGCAATATGCTTCGAACCTTCGCATCTTCGGCACCGATATCTCGGAAGGCATGTTGCGCAAGGCGCGGGAGCGGGTCGCCGATTTCCGCCTCAAGAATGTCGAGGGTCTCGCGGTCATGGATGCCGAGAAGCTCGAATTCCCCGACGCCTCCTTCGACGTGGTGATGGCGCAATATGTCGTGACCGCGGTGCCGAATCCGGAAGCGGCGATGGACGAGTTCGCCCGCGTGCTGCGGCCGGGCGGCGAGATCATTCTGCTCAGCCGCGTCAGCGCCGATGCCGGGATGCGTCGCGTGATCGAGAAAGGGCTGCAGCCGGTGGTGCGTCAGCTAGGCTTCAGGACCGACTTTGCGTGGTCGCGCTATACCCAATGGGCGGCCGGCGCTCCGGGGATGGAACTGGTCGAGCGTCGCCCCGTGCCGCCCTTCGGCCATTTCTCGTTGATCCGTTTCCGCAAGCTTGAAGCGGCGGCCGCCGCCTAGTACCGCCGATCTGAAGTTCCTGCACCACCTGCCGCAAGCTCATCCCAGGAACTTCAGATCGAAAAGCGGTACTAGAATCATAGATTTGCTAGTGCCCTCTCGCATCCGAAGTTCGTGTAAGAGCGTGCTGCAACGTATCACGAACTTCGGATGCGGGGCACTAGTTGTTATAT
>JAJYAH010000123.1 GCA_021779635.1 Pseudomonadota bacterium
CCGCCCACAACCTCCTGAAGCTGTTCACCCTCGTAAACGCCGCCTGAGCCGGCTAACTTGCCAATAAATGCCCGTCGTAACGCCTATCTGGACGGGCTCCTAGGTCAGCTAATCGGCCAAGATAGTGGGCGTTTAGACTGGAGGGCCACTCTTCTGGTCCATGGTTGGAGCGCTGGTTTGCCCACCCAGCCAATTTAGTCCAGCATCACCTGATCGCCACAGCGCACCGGACCCGTAGCCAACACGGTTGCGTAGGCGCCAAGGCACGGGAAGGTTCCAGGCCCGAGCATCGGAAATTCGACCTGATTCAGCTTACTCACCCCGGCAACAGCCTCGCGACTGTATGGCAAGCTCCCATGGACCAGCATCGGCACCGCGCAACGCGGCGTCGGAGCGATCACTTCAATTCTGACGGAATCGCCGATGCGGATTTGACGACCGATCCAATGGTTTTCTGCGAAAGCCATCGAGGGCAGGGTCTCGATCACGAGATTGGGCCGGTATCGGTCTGCCTCGATCGATGCATCCGGCGCGGCGGCGCGGATCACATCGAGCGAAGCTGTGGTCATCAGATGCAGAGGAGCAAAATCGAAAAATCGGCCTATCGGCGCAGCCCCCGCTATCGCGAGCACATCCTGGGTCACGGTCGCGTCCAGCCCCCGGGTCATGACTTCATCCGGCCTTGCGCGATTGAGTTCAATCCCCGCGGGCCGGACATCGATCAACCTGACCTCTCGACCCAGCAATTTCGATAATTTCTCGCCGAAATCGGGATCCCCGTGAGGAATTTGGTTTCCTTCGGCATCCGAAATCACGATCGACAATGGGGCCGAGGCGGCGATGCTGGCGGCGTACGCGAGCAAGTGACGCCATAGGTTGGGTTGCTTCGCGCTGGCGATTTTCCCGGTCGATGCATCGACCAAAGCGTGCGTGCGGTCGCCGTCGAGACCTTCAAGCGTTATCGCGCATTCATTCAGAGTTTCTCCCAGCAGCGACTTGACGGGAAATCGCATGATCGCCCCGATCGTTCCGACCATCGATGTCATTGATCGCCTCACGTTGCATGGTCGCCGATCGGCATGATCGCGTTCCATCGAACGATACTTGCAATCGGCATGCCGTGCCAGGCCAGATCGTTGGCCAAATCAGTGGCAACAGTCGCCGACGAGACCGAAAAATGGCGCAAGGTGGTCGAATTCGCCGGGGTTTCGGTCGAGTAGTGAGGCCCGCCGACCCGGCATTGCCGGATCGCCAGCCAGCCTGTAAGGGGTGTCGGCACCGTTGCCTGCCGCGCCAGCGGCAAGGCCGGCGGGGCCTGTAGCTCAATGGTTAGAGCCGGCCGCTCATAACGGTCTGGTTGCAGGTTCGAGTCCTGCCGGGCCCACCATACACGATCTCCGGCGGCGTGCCCTTGGGCGCGGCGATGCCGTAGAACCCGACCGCTTCGAATCCCGGCACGGTTTCGGCAATGGCCGGGATATCGGGCACGCCGGGCCAGCGCTGCGGCGAGGTGACGCCGAGTGCGCGCACATTGCCCGCGCGGGCCTGTTCCAGCGCCGACGGCAGGTTGTCGAAGATCAACTGCACCTTGTTGGACATGATATCGGGATATGCGACCGCCGAGCCGCGATAGGCACATGCACCATCTCGATCCTGGTCAGCGCCTTGAACAATTCCGCCGACATGTGGACCGAGGTACCGTAGCCCGACGAGGCAAAGGAAACCTTGCCCGGATTGGCCCGGCAATAGTCGATCAACTCCTGTCTTGACCGGCATCGCGTTCGAGACCACCAGCATGTTGGTGAGCTGCATGATGCTTGCGACCGGCACTGTGTCGCGCATGAAGTCGAAGGGAAGTTTCTTGTAGAGCGAGGTGCTGATGGTGTTGTTGGGTCCGACGAACAACAGCGTATAGCCGTCAGGCGGTGCATTGATCACCGCCGCCGCCGCCAGATTGCCGCCGGAGCCGGAGCGGTTTTCCCACGAACTGCTGGCCGACAGCCACTGGCTCATGATGCGCGCCACGATATCGACCGGGCCGCCGGCGGAAAACCCGATCAGCCAGCGCACCGGGCGGTTCGGATAGTCGGCGGCGGCCGCCGGCGCGGCGCCGGCCGCGAGATTCGCCCAAAGGACGCGACTGCACAGGGCGGCGCGCAACCAGGCGATCATAATCTCTCCCGTGTCGCCTTCATGCTTTCACAGAATATCGGGCTTGCCTATCGCGCCCATGATCCCTGCGGTGGTTATGGATTCCGGGGTCGCTCGTTTCACTCGCGCCCCGGAATGACGGACAAAAAACGTTGCCGCGCTGCAGGTCACTTCTTCACCAGGGGGCACGCCGGATCGGGAGGGCCGAACGCCTCCTCGCCGGGGATCCTGGCGAGGATGGTGTAATAGTCCCACGGATATTTCGATTCTTCCGGTTTCTTGACCTGCACCAGCACGAGGTCATGCACCATCAGATTGTCCTCGCGCAGCCTGCCGTTGCGGGAAAAGAAATCCTCCACCGGCTTCTCGCGCATCTTGGCGGCAACCTTGAGCGGATCGTCGGTGCCAGAGTCCCTGACGGCGTTGAGATAGTACATCACCGACGAATAGACGCCGGCCTGCCACATCGTCGGCATCCGGTTCATCTTGGCGAAGTAGCGCTTCGACCATTGGCGGGTCTTGTCGTCCATGTCCCAGTAGAACGAGGTCGTCAGCAGCAGGCCCTGCGCCGCCGGCAGCCCGATTGAATGAATGTCGGTGATCAGCGCGAGCAGCGCGGCCATCTGCTGGCCGCCCTTGAAGACGCCGAACTCGGCGCCGGTCTTGATTTCGTTCATGTTGTTGGGCGGCCCGCCGGCGACGCCGATGATCTTGGCCTTGGAGGCCTGCGCCTGCAGCACGAAGGACGACAGGTCGGGCGTCGCCAGCGGAGGACGCACCGACCCCAGCACCTTGCCGCCAAGGCTGGTAATGACGGCGGAAGCGTCGCGCTCCAGCGAATGGCCGAAGGCGTAATCGTCGGTGATGAAGAACCAGCTGTCGCCGCCGCGCTTGACCACCGCCTGCGCGGTGCCAGCGGCGAGCGCGTGGGTATCGAACACCCATTGAATGGCGTAGGGCGAGCAGAATTTTCCGTGGAAGTCCGCGGTGCCGGTGGAGTGAACGATGAGCAGCTTCTTCTTTTCGTTGGCGATGTTCTGCACCGCGAGCCCGACCGCCGACACCGGCACGTCCACGATCAGGTCGACCTGCTCGGTGTCATACCAGCGCCGCGCGATGCCGACGCCGATATCCGGCTTGAGCTGATGATCGCCGACGATCACGCTGATCGGCTTGCCCAGCACCGTGCCGCCGAAATCCTCCACCGCCATTTGCGCCGCGGTCACCGAGCCCTGGCCGGTCGGCGTGGATGCCGGGCCGTTCATGTCGGTGAGGACGCCGATCTTGACCACGTCGTCCGAAATCTGGGCCCGCGCGGCGGGCGACGCCAACAGCGCGGCCACCAACGCGGCCAACATGGATATTCGTCTGGCAAACATCTGGTCCCTCCCGTGACACTCGGGCGCATTGGCCCTGTTGCTTGACCGGGAGCCTAGCTTCGCCGGTCCGCTCTTTTGCAGTCATTCGATGGCCGGCGTCAACGCAACCGATTGGTTCAGGAGGTCGGCCCCGCCCGACTAACCCCCGTCCAATTCTGCCAATCTCTCTGCCTCGGCGAGGTCATCCATGGTGTTGGCGTTGAAGAACGGATCGAGCGGCTCCGTCGGCCAGGTCACGGTTGCGAGCCGGTAGCGCGCGGTCCAGCGGCCGACCTTCCGGATATCTTCCACCACCAGCGCCTGGCGCATCTCCTCGCGCAAGCCGACGTTCCACAGCCCGATCACCGGATGCGATCGGCCGCCGGAGGCGGCAACCGCAAGCTCGGCGCCCTGTTCGGCGCGCGCGCGATGCAGGCGCGCGACCAGATCGCGCGGCAGGAAAGGACAATCCGCCGCCACGCTCAAAACCCACGCGACCTCGGGCCGGTGGGCCGCGGCCCAGTCGAGGGAGGCGAGAATGCCCGCAAGCGGCCCGGGATGGTTCCCCACCGTGTCGGCAATGACGGGCAGGCCGAAACCCGCGAAACGTGCCGGATCGCCATTGGCGCTAAGGAGGAGCCCGTCGCATTGCGGGGTCAGCCGCGCGATCGCGCGCGCCAGGATGCTGCGGCCGCCGATCTGGCGCATCGGCTTGTCGCCGCCGCCCATCCGCCGCGCCAGCCCGCCGGCGAGCAGCACACCCGGTGTTGCCGGCGCGCCGCTTGGCGTCGTCGGCGCGCCGCTTGGCGTCGCCGGCGTGTCCCTTGACATCGCCGGCATGTCCCCGATTTTGGTCATGGTCCAGCTCGATAGCATGACATTGCCCGTTGGCCGATATAAAGCAGCTTTCGGCCAGGCACAGCCTGGTTCCGTCGGAGGCTCGGAGAACAGCATGAAAGTGATTGGTCTTGCGGGATGGAGCGGCGCCGGCAAGACCACGCTGCTGGCCCGCCTGATCCCGTACTTCAATGCCGAAGGCCTGCGCGTTTCCGTCATCAAGCACGCCCATCACAGTTTCGATGTCGACATTCCCGGCAAGGATTCCTGGGTGCACCGGCAGGCGGGCGCCGCCGAAGTGCTGGTGTCCTCCAGTCAGCGCTGGGCGCTGATGCATGAATTGCGCGGCGCCGCTGCGCCGAGGCTGCCGGAATTGCTGGCGAAGATGTCGTCGGTCGATCTGGTCGTGATCGAAGGCTTCAAGTCGGAGCCGCATTGCAAGATCGAGGTGCACCGCTCCGCCAATGGCAAGGCGCTGCTGTTTCCGCATGATCCCGGCATCGTCGGCCTCGCCACCGATGCGGCGGTTGAAACCGCGCTGCCGCGCGCCCATCTCGACGACATCCCGGCCGTTGCCGCCATGATGCGCCGGTTCGCGGTCGGCATCGAGGACGTGCTGGCGCGAAGCCCGGTTGAGAGCTGAAAGCGGAATGGCGCAATTGATCAAACTCGACCTCGCCGGACTGAAGTGTCCGCTGCCGGCCTTGCGGACGCGCAAGGCGCTGAAGGGGCTGACGCCGGGCGACCGCCTGGAAGTTCGCTGCACCGATCCGCTGTCGGTGATCGATATCCCCAATCTGGTCCGGGAAACCGGCGACAAGGTCGAGATCACCGAGCGCGCGGAGCACCGCATCGTATTCCTGATCGAAAAGACCAGCGGGCCTTCGCCAGCGACATAGCAATCCAGCGGGAGTTGGAAATTCGAGGGACTTGGAAACTCAATGTTCCTTGCTGCTCACGACCCACTCGGCCACGCCTGTCAGCGCACCGAAGGTAACCAGCGGAAATACCAGGTCCGCGGGTTCGTCGAACAGGTATCCGATCAGCGAGACCGCCCAGCACGAACCAACAGCCCACAGCGCAATTGAAGTTGACCTCGGAATTCCAGTCATCGCGCCCTTTCTCGGGCGCGGGCTGGAAGGAAATAGCTCCTACCGACGCAAGCGCGCCCGGCAGAAGTCATCAGCCTTGCGGCGGGTGTCGGGGGACTCCATCCCCATCAATGTCGGCCGGATGCTACCCCGATCATGGCATCGGTCAACGCCGTCTCAACCGGTCCGTTTTCCGCGGCTGATGCGGCAAAGTCCATCATTCGGGTTCGGACCCGCTACCTTTTTCCTATCGACACCGGGGGTGGCTTCTGCCCCAATTCCACTGTCCGCAGGGTCGCGGAGGCCGCGTCGCGGCCGGCGCTTGGGCGTGGGGTCTTGCCGCAGGCACAACGTGTCGCGTCATATGCTAGAATCTTCGAATGCGCCTGGGCGATTCTGGCGCGTTTGGAATGGTGCGGGGCAGCAATTTGCTGACGCGCCCCGCAGCGAAGCGGCTGAGGATGAAGCGACGGGGATCAGGGGATCGCGGGCGACAGACACGTCCATCAAGGGCGGCTGAAGGGGAGGAATAGATGGCTACAATTGAAGGCGCTGCAACCATGACCGGCGCCAGGGCGGGCATTCTCGATCGCGAGCGGACCATCGCGACGGCGGGCTTCAATCGCTGGATGGTGCCGCCCGCAGCACTCTGCATCCATCTGTGCATCGGGATGGCCTACGGCTTCAGCGTGTTCTGGCTGCCGCTGTCGCGCGCGATCGGGCTGACCGCGCCCAAGGCGTGCCCGGACATGACCCTGCTTCAGGAGTTGTTCACCACCACCTGCGATTGGCGCGTGGCCAGCATGGGCTGGATGTTCACGCTGTTCTTCGTGCTGCTCGGCGTGTCGGCCGCGATCTGGGGCGGCTGGCTGGAACGGGTCGGCCCGCGCAAGGCGGGCTTTGTCGCTGCTCTTTGCTGGTCGGGCGGCCTGGTGGTCGCCGCGTTCGGCATCTATGTCCATCAGCTCTGGATCATGTGGCTCGGCGCCGGCGTGATCGGCGGCGTCGGCCTCGGCCTCGGTTACATTTCGCCGGTTTCGACGCTGATCAAGTGGTTCCCTGATCGCCGCGGCATGGCGACCGGCATGGCCATCATGGGGTTCGGCGGCGGCGCCATGATCGGCGCGCCGCTGGCGAACATCATGATCAATTACTTCAAGACCCCGACCTCGGTCGGCGTCTGGCAGACCTTCGTCAGCCTCGGCGTGATCTATTTCATCTTCATGACGATCGGCGCCTTCGCCTATCGCGTAACGCCGGCGGGCTGGAGCCCGGACGGCTGGACGCCACCGGCCAAGAAGCACCAGATGATCAGCCACAACAACGTGCATCTCGACGACGCGCACAAGACGCCGCAGTTCTGGCTGATCTGGTGGGTACTGACCTTGAACGTTTCCGCCGGGATCGGCGTGATCGGCATGGCATCGCCGATGTTGCAGGAAATCTTCGCCGGCAAACTGATCGGGCTGCCGGATGTCGGCTTCAACGCGCTGAGCGTCGCGCAAAAAACCAGCATCGCAGCGATCGCGGCCGGCTTTACCGGTCTGCTGTCGCTGTTCAACATCGGCGGCCGCTTCTTCTGGGCGTCGCTGTCCGACCACATCGGCCGCAAGGCGACCTATTACTGCTTCTTCCTGATCGGCATCGCGCTCTATGCGCTGGCGCCGACCTTCGCTGCGATGGGTTCGAAGCTGCTGTTCGTTCTGGGCTTCGGCATCATCCTGTCGATGTATGGCGGCGGCTTCTCGACCGTGCCGGCCTATCTCGCCGACATGTTCGGCACGCAGTTCGTCGGCGCGATCCATGGTCGTTTGCTGACCGCCTGGTCGACGGCGGGCATCATCGGTCCGGTGGTCGTCAACTACATCCGCGAGTTCCAGCTCGCGGCCGGGGTGCCACGCGATCATCTCTACAACACGACCATGTATATCCTGTGCGCGATGCTGATCGCCGGATTGATCTGCAACTATCTGATCAAGCCGGTCGATCCGAAATGGCATATGAGCGATGCTGACGTTGCAAAACTGCAGGCAGCAGCCGGCGGTGCGGGTGCCGGCGCGGTTTCCGGATCGTTCGGTATCGGAAGAGGCGGCCTCGACGCCAAAGCCGCGCTGTTCTGGGCCTTTGTCGGCATTCCACTGGCCTGGGGTATCTGGATCACGCTGCAGAGCGCGGCCAAGATCTTGTGATCGTCGGCCAAATGCCCGCGGGCGCGGTGAGAAATCTCAACCGGCCCGCGGCGCGTCTGTTCTTTCCGTTCAATCCAACGAACAAGATCGGGGAATATCCCATGTTTCGCACCAGTGTTTGCCTCGCCGCCATTCTTTTCGTCTCGGCTACGCTTGTCACGGCATCGGCACAGACCGCCGATCCCGCGCCACAACCGAAGATGTCGAGGATGAAATTGACCGTCGAGCGCCTCAAGGAGATGCGGGCGAAGTGGAGCCAGAACAGGCCCAAGCTCAAGGCTTGCCGCAAAGAGGTGAAGTCGAAGGGCCTGGAAGGCGACGACCGCTGGTTCTACATCGAAGACTGCATGGAGCGGACCTGAGCCAAATCGCCAGGATATAGGCGAGCGGAAACGACGCCGTCCTTCGGACGGCTATGCCCCGGGCATGACGTGCGTCGATGAAGGGCCTTATTTCGCAGGTCGCATTTCGAGTTAGACTCTGAAGCAATACCTTTATGCCTTGCCCGGGCTGGCCTTATGCCGTGCCTATGACGAAGCGCGGTCGGCCATCTCGATTTCCTATGGCTCTGCCTGCATCTTGCACCTGAATCGGCGCGCCTCTTGCGCCAGATATTGGAAGATCCGGCATGACCGTATTTTGCTCGCATCAGGACAGGCTTCACGAACCGGCCGGCGTCAGCCAATCCCCGGTCGCGTCTTCGTCACGGCAGGAGGACGCAAAGCGGCTGGGCGCGCTGGTGCGCCGGGGCATCGACCGCACAATTGCCGCCTTCAGCTCCCGTGCTGACTGGTCGTTGGAGCCGGCCGCGCATGGCAACCGCGATCTGGATTGCGATGCGGCGAAGTTCCCGCAGCGGCCGCTGATATTGGGCGACAAGTGGGATTTTTGAGCGGGATGGCTTTGAAATGAATCAACGCAGATCTCTGGTTTACCGCGCAAGCGGGAGAGGTCGGACTGCGAAGCGATCTGGATGAGTGGCGTTGGACGGCGAGAGACCGTAGCCCCTCACCCAATCCTCGGGCTAGGGAGAGGGAGTGCCCTTCCGTTGCGACTGCAGATCAATCTAATTTCGGCGACGTATCTGCACTTGACGGAAGCCCTCGGGCGGCAAAGCCAAGAACCGTCATGTCGACAAGCGCGGTCTCCGAGAAGGCAGTGGCGCGACCCTAGGGGTCATCGTAGTCGGCGCGGTGAAGCGCAAGGAAAGGTCCTCGCCCGCGTCATCCAAACGTTCGCGCTTCGACGCCCGAAGCGTTCGTCAACGAAGCCGATTCACACAACTTGCTCTGCACCGATCTGTGGGTGGCTGCAAACACCCAAATAAGAGCTTCCCGCAGGCCACGAAGCGCGGTATCGTCGGCATATCCCACAACGTCAGCAAAAAGCACCTGCATCTTTACGTTGCGGAGTTCGATTTCCGGTATAACAGTCGTTTTGACGACGACATTTTACGGACCGTCACCGTCTTCTTTGAATTATCAGGGGGATCATCACGCCAATTCCAGAGCCAATGATGATTAGGACGAATGGTAGAAATCATAAGGGGGGCCACCAGATGTCAGCCGATGACGTGTCGTGGTGGGCAAATTGGATATTGGTAGGCGCGCTACTAATTGGTGTCGCCGCTACATATGCCATCGTGGTCTCAGGAAATATCAAGGAGGCTAATCTCAAACGAGAATTAAAAGAAAAGGACGATGCACTCGAAAAATACAAACTGACAGTCGAAGGCAAAGTCGCAGATGCAAAAAGCGAGGGCTTCAAGGCTGGGGAAACCGCGGGGAATGCATTGGTGCGAGCAGCCGAACTCGAAAAGGAAGCCGCCGCAGCAAGACTGGAAACAGAAAAATTAAAGGCTGGAGTAGCGTGGCGCACGTTCTCCGAGGCCCAAGGGACGGAATTAGGAAAGGTTCTGTCAGGGAAGCCCGGATCGGTAAATTTACGTTGGATGGATGGTGACCCCGAGGCACCTTTCCTGGCAATACAGATTTCGCAAATTCTCGAAAGGGCACATTGGAAGGTTGCTCCGGGGTCGCTAAAGCCGGCTAACGGAATAATGTTTGGATTTGTTTTACCTCCTGTCGCCGGAGATGATGCGCAAACACTGCGAGAAGCATTTGCAGCGGCAAAGCTCCCGTTCTCTGCTGTTTCATTTTCGCAACAGGGGGCAAGCTTCAATGTGTCGGAGATACCGGACGCACCATTCCTGATGGTCGGCTCTCGAATGCCGGTGGTGCCATAGGTGCTAATTGAAAAATTGAGACGCGAATATTCCCGTGAAAATAGCGAGGCTATCTCAGCCACAGTAGAGCAATATTTCCACTTTTGTTGAGTCCGGGTACGTCGCTCTAATCTCGTCATGCTCAAAGTCGACTCGAAGCATTTCTCCTATCGAACCACGCAGATCAACGGTTCGCGGCTGCGTCTTCATAAAAGCCGTGCCAGCCTTCGCTCAAGCAGGCCAGATCCTCGTCGCCGATCTCGGCGATGGCGCGCGCGACTTCGGCCTTCGCAGGTTCGGCCAATTCGACGATCGGCAAGCGCGTGATAGGGCGCATCAAGCCAAGCAGGCTCAACGCATATTTCAGGGCGGCCGGGCTCTCTTTGGCGAGTGCAACCGTCAGCCGCGCCAGCCGGTTTTGCAAATATCGTGCGGACTGCAACCGTCCTTGCTGGCAGCTCGAGAAAATAGCCTGGCACAATCCCGGCGCGACATTCGATATCGACGATATGCAGCCATCCCCGCCAAGGCTGACAAAGGCAAGCGCGGTGGCGTCGTCTCCGGACAGTAGCCGGAACCGAGGCGGCAACTGCGGCCGCGTGCGCATGGGGCGCGTAATATCGCCGGTGCCATCTCTCAATCCGATGAACTGCCCAGATTTCGTCAGCCGCACGAGGGTATCGTCGGAAAGTTCGCGGATGGTCCGCGAGGGAACGTCGTGCAGGATGATGGGAAGGGCGGTCGAGCCGGCGATCGCTTGAAAGTGCGCGTATATGCCGGCCTGCATCGGCTTGTTGTAATAAGGCACGACCGAAAGCACCGCGTCGGCACCCGCCGCTTCGGCCTGCCGCGTCAATTCGATGGCCTGCCGGGTCGAATTCGATCCCGCTCCTGCGATGACCCGAATCCGGCCGCGGGCGGTTTCGACCGCGGCGCGGATGATGCGGTCGTGCTCGGCCGGCGTCAGGGTCGAGGCCTCGCCGGCGGTTTCGCCGACGACGATTGCGGAAACGCCCGCCTCGATTTGCCGTTCGCAAAGCCTGACCAATGCCGCCAGATCGATGCGGCCGTCCTCATCGAACGGGGTGGGAAGATCGGCGATGTAGCCCGCGAGCCAGACGGCGGGAGTTGCAACTGCGGTCATCGGATTTCACGCTGCGTTTTCCATTTCGACGAAGCCTTGCCGATAGGCGGAAAGCACCAGGCCCTGCTGGCATCTGACACCCGCCTCGATCCGGAAGCCCATCTGCTCCAGCCTGTCGCGGACTTTCAGGCTGAAGCCGCTTTCGCAGGAATCGATCAGGACAGCGATCGCCGCGCTGGGGCAGAGAAATTGCGATGTCCGGGCGAGTGCCGCTTCGATGGCGAGCAGCGAGCCTTGACCCGTGACCAGACCGACGGCGTGCTGCCGCCGCGGAATCCGGCTTGTGGTGGTGGTTACATGGACGAAACCGCGCCGCCGCAGGTAGAGAGACAGCTCCAGGCTATCGCTGCCGGCGACAATGACGCGATGCGAGTTGGAAAGACGCGTGAGCCCGATCATGGTATCGGCGACCTGCTCGCGGTTGGCAGCGGAATGCGGCTGGAGCATCTTGCTCTCCCGGATGGTGGCTGTCATGCGGCGCGCCGCGGCCGCGCGCTTGCGGCGGGCGGATGAGCGGCGGAGGGGTGCTTGGCGCTCATATCGAGTTCAATGGCGCGCTTGAGCTCGACGATGGTTTCGGGATGATGGCCATTTTCGAACAGCGCATAGCGGATGGCTTGCGCACGGTTGACGAACAGGCCGCCATAGAGGCCGTTCTGTTCCTGGACGACCCAGTTGCCGCGGCTGTCGCGGCCGATAAAGACGATGGCGGATGCAGAGCTACACGATGGAGGTTCGACGAGCTTCACGTTGGCATTCCTTCTGGTGACGGGTGACGCGAGACAGCTGCACTCATGTTCGCAATATCATCGCGGGCGGATATGAATTCGAGAGCGGCAAAACGGCCATCTCATAGGAGCGGTATAAGATCGCGAGCGGCATAAGACCGCGCGATCGGCCGTTTCACCACGCGGCAGCGTGATGGAATGCGATGGCGAGGCAGCACAGCGCCGCATAGGCCGCGGTTTCGTCCCAGTGATTGAGAGTGGCATCGAAGAGCGGCTCGCGCCGGATGGTGCCGACCACGGCGCTGAAGACGGTAGACATCCACAACAATGCCGCGAGACTTCTGCCGAAGCCGATGCTGGCAAAGCTCGCGAAAATCACCAGAATGATCATTCGCAGGCCAAAGCGAGCCACGACCTGGGTCGATCTCATTTCTTGCGGTAGACCGGGAAAGTGCGCCAAGGTTCCAAACTCCGAAGTGGTTCGACGTTCGTTCGCTGCGTTAGGCGAAATTATCGCAACAGAGCGGCGTGTAGACGGTGTTGCCGTCGCGCGGCACCATGGGAACGCTGGTCGGCCGCGATGACGCGCTGGTGCGCTGGGCGTCGAGATACGCGCTCAAAATGGCGAGCGGCAGATCCGCGTGCCGGGTTTCGATCGATTGATCGAGCCATTCGGGAAGTTCGCGTGCGCGGGACAACGCGCAACG
>JAJYAH010000894.1 GCA_021779635.1 Pseudomonadota bacterium
TCTTCGGCAAACTGAAGGACTTCAAACGGATCGCCATGCGCGCGGACAAGACCGACCAGAGCTTCGCTTCCATGATCCATCTGGCCGCAGCCGTGATAAACTCTCGATGAATCCCAACAGACCCTAGAACAACGCCCGATCGCAACTGCCATTCTGACAACGGGAAATTCTGTAATGATCTCAATGGGCCAAAGACAACGAAAACGTCAGAACGGCCTTTGAAAACACTCCAAGATTTCCCGACGTCCAAGCTGAATACGAGGGTTCGATTCCCTTCACCCGCTCCGAGCAATTCAGCAACTTTGATTGCACGCCGCACGGGCCTCGTTCGCGAAATCGATGGTCACGTGCGCGATGATGCCGGCACCGGAAAGGGCGTCCGCTCGGCACCGATTCCTGCGGCTTCGGCGATCAGTTCAAAAGAGCGCAGCCTGGTCGCGTGGTCGTAGACATCGGACACGATGATCAGTTCATCGGCGCCGGTTTCGGCGACCAGCGCATCGATCCCGGCACGAACGGTATCGGGCGATCCAACGATGGAGCGGGCAAGCATCCGCATCGCCTGCGCCTTTTCGGCCGGCGACCAATAGCTTTCGATGTCGTCGATCGGCGGCCGGCTGAGTCCGCGCGCGCCGCGGAAGAGGTTCGCAAAGGACATCTGCTGCGTCGTCGCCAGTCGGCGCGCTTGGTCGTCGCTCCCGGCGGCGATGATGTTGACGCCGACCATCGCGTAGGGGCGGGCAAGCTGTTCGGACGGCTTGAAATGGCTGCGGTAAATCTGCAGCGCGGGAATAAGCAGTTCGGGTGCGAAATGCGAGGCGAACGCGTAGGGAAGCCCGAGTTCGGCGGCGAGCATCGCGCCGAAATTGCTCGACCCGAGAATCCAGAGCGGCACATCCGTTCCCGCCGCAGGCACGGCCTGAATGCGCTGATTGGGGCCGGCCGGAGCCAGGAATGCCTGCACTTCGAGAACGTCCTGCGGGAAGTTCTCGGCGGCTTCGGGCGTGCGGCGCAAGGCACGCAGCGTGAGTTGGTCGGTGCCCGGCGCGCGCCCGAGCCCGAGGTCGATGCGGCCCGGAAACAGCCGCGCCAGCGTCCCAAACTGTTCAGCTATGACATAGGGTGCATGGTTGGGCAGCATGATGCCGCCCGCGCCGACCCGGATGGTCTTTGTTCCCGCGGCGATATGGCCAATTACGATCGACGTCGCGGCGCTGGCGATGCCCGGCATGTTGTGATGTTCGGCCACCCAGATGCGGCGAAAACCCCATTTCTCGGCATGGGCCGCAAGATCACGGGCATTGTCGAGCGCACCGCGCGCATCGGTATCTTCGGTGACGCGGACAAGATCGAGAATGGAAAGTGCCGTCATGGGTGCTCCCGGTAAACCGATTGCTGGAGGCAACGGCTTGAAATGGCCGGCCACGCAAACGTTCGAAAACGGAGACACCTCCGGTTCATGGTCTATATGGAAGCGGCCTCCGTCGAGATCAACCCAATGAGCCCGCTGGAACGGTGCATGGCTGCCGATGTTCTGTCCAACGATTAATTCGGCGCGCCGATGCGGGGTGTGACCAGCTGCGACGAAGCAAGACGGTGAGTGCGGCAATTCGGGTTCGACAAAAGAGACCGGGTTATCGGCGCGCACCCGACGCAGCAAATTAAATGGACATTCAAAAAAATTACAACTAGACGGTTTGTTGTCAGATTTGCGCCGGCGCGATCAGGAGGAGAGCACTGCTTGCAAGAGGCTGTGAAGCGGGCACGGGGGCGGCCGGTCGGATCCTCGGACCAGGAAGGCAAGCGACAGGAATTTGTGGTCGCCGTCATGCGAGCGATTGCCGAGCACGGTTACAAGGACGTGACCGTTGCGACGATTTGCAAAGCCGCAGGTTTTTCGCGCGGCCTGATCGGACATTATTTCCCGGGCAAGGATGCCTTGCTGCTGCATGCGGTGCGCGAGGTGGCCAAGGACTTCGAGCGCGCCACAAGGACGGCTGCCGGCGAAGCCGGCCAGGATCCGTTGGATCGCTTGCACGCCGTGGTCGGGGCTACTTTCCGCAAGCCGGTCTTCACTCCGGAAAGAGTTCTGGTCTGGGTCGCGCTCGCCAGCACGTCACACTGGTCGCCGGAGCTCGCCGAGATCTATCGAAAGCTCTACCGGCCTTATCGTCGAGGTCTATCTCACCTGATAAAGCGAGCCGCCGATGCGCGCGGCGTGAACGTCAACCCCGAGCGCCTTGCGATCACTTTGACCCAGCTCGTTGAAGGCTTGTGGTCCGGTTGGGCCGCCGATCCGAAGACCGTGTCGGCCCGCGAGGCCGAAGCGGCATGCCACGACCTGCTCGACGCGTTTTTTCCGTCGCGGTGAAGGAGGGCGCAGGCAAGCCTGCGTGATCACTTCCGTGCGTGATCACTTGCGCCGCTTCATCGGGCGTAAATCGACCGCCGCCGGAAAGGTTCTCGGGTCTTCTCCGGGCGCAAAGAGCTGAGCCTTGCTGACCTTCTGGGTAGCCGTCACGGGCATGCTGTCCAAAAACAGGATCCAGCCCGGCGCCTTGTAGTAGGCGAGCTGCTCGTTGCAATAATCGAAAATGCTTTGGGCAAGCTCGGAATTCGCCGGGCGGCCCGGCGAGGGTACGATACAGGCCAGGATTTCCTCCCCGGTCTTCTCGTCGGGAACCGGCAGGATGGCGATATGCTGGACCGCGGGATGCGCATAGAGCACGGTCTCGACCTCCGTGGCCGCAACGTTTTCGCCTGACCTTCGGATCATGTTTTTCCGGCGGTCAATAAAATAGATCATTCCGCTCTCGTCCTGACGGACGATATCGCCTGTGTGCCACCAGCCTCCGCGCCAGCCCGCCTCCGTCGCTGCGTGGTCGTTGAGATAGCCTGCAAAAAAACCGCGACGGGGATCGCCTCCGGCGAGCCGAACGACCAG
>JAJYAH010000895.1 GCA_021779635.1 Pseudomonadota bacterium
CAATTCAAATTCGTCGGCGCCTTCAGCTGAGATGCGCGCATCTGATTTTGTGCTTGAGCTAGATCAAGTTTTCACTGGACGCCCAAACATAACGTGGGCGCGATAGCCGACAACTACGCCGCGCATTGGGTTAGCTTGGTTCGCCATCTCACGCAGGCAACTACCTTTGAACCCGCCGCAGGGACGCGGCACAAGGAAGTGGAAACGCCACATGACAGGATGGAAGCACGCTCTAATCGCGATCACACTCGCGGCGCCGACATTGGCGCCCGCGACCGTGCAAGCGCAGCAGCAGCGAAAACCGAACATCGTCATCATCTGGGGTGACGATATCGGCCAATCCAATGTCAGCGTCTATTCGCGCGGCATGATGGGCTATCAAACGCCCAACATCGACCGGATTGCGAATGAAGGGACGATGTTCACCGATTATTATGCGGAGCAGAGCTGCACGGCCGGCCGCGCTTCCTTCATCACCGGGCAGTCAGGCTTGCGCACCGGCATGACCAAGGTCGGTCTGCCCGGCGCCACGCTCGGGCTGCAGAAGGAGGATCCGACCATTGCCGAGCTGCTCAAGCCAATCGGTTATGCGACCGGCCAGTTCGGCAAGAACCATCTTGGTGACCGCAACGAATTTCTGCCGACCGTACACGGCTTCGACGAGTTCTACGGCAATCTCTATCACCTCAATGCCGAGGAAGAGCCGGAGCTGCCGGACTATCCGAAGAGCCCCGAATTTCGTGCCAAGTTCGGGCCGCGCGGCGTGATGGACTGCAAGGCGTCGGACA
Organism: Pseudomonadota bacterium; assembly: GCA_021779635.1. The sequence continues at coordinate 789 of JAJYAH010000895.1, forward strand.
AGGACGATCCGACGGTCGATCCGCGCTTCGGCAAGATCGGCAAGCAGGTCTGCACCGACACCGGCCCGCTGACGAAAGCGCGGATGGTCGGAATTGACGACGACATCGCGAACCGGGCTGCAGAGTTTATCAAGCGAACAAACAAGGCCGGCAAGCCGGCGTTCGTATGGGTGAACTTCACGCATATGCACTTCCGCACCCACACCAAGCCCGAAAGCATCGGTCAGGCCGGTCGCTGGCAGAGCCCGTATCACGACGCCATGATCGATCACGACAAAAATGTCGGGACTGTGCTCAAGGCGATCGATGACGAGGGCATCGCTGACAACACCTTCGTCATGTACTCGACCGATAACGGTCCGCACATGAACTCCTGGCCGGATGGCGCGATGACGCCGTTCCGCAATGAGAAGAACTCGAACTGGGAAGGCGCCTACCGGGTGCCCGCCATGTTCCGCTGGCCGGGCAAGATCAAGCCGGGACAGGTCTCCAACGAAATCGTGGCTCACCTCGACATGCTTCCGACACTGCTGGCGGTCGCCGGCGATACCGAGGTCAAGAGCAAACTGCTCGCCGGCTACAAGGTTGGCGACATGACCTACAAGGTCCATCTCGACGGCGACAACCTTGTGCCTTACCTCACGGGACAGGCTCCGAAGAGCCCGCGTGAGTCCTTTTTCTACATCAATGACGACCAGCAATTGACGGGCCTTCGTTACGACAACTGGAAGCTCGTGTTCATGGAGCAGCGCGCCACGGGAACGCTGCGCATCTGGTCAGAGCCGTTTACAAGCCTGCGGGTTCCGAAAATCTTCAATCTTCGAACCGACCCATATGAGCGCGCGGACATCACCTCGAACACTTACTACGACTGGCTCCTTGATCACGCCTTTCAGCTCGTTCCGGCACAGGCCTATGTCGGTCAGTTCCTGGCGACGTTCAGGGATTTTCCGCAGCGGCAGAAGGCAGCCAGCTTCAACATGGACGAAGTGATGCAGAAGCTGCAGGAGTCACCGGCAAAGGACTAAACGTCGATCCATGCAAATGATCCGCGGCCGGCCATGTCCTGTGGCCGGCCGCAATCCTGTTCCGGTGGCGAAGTCTCTGCTTCTCTTCACGACGTGAAACCGGCACACTCCGTACGACCGAGTTAGCGAGTGGAGGCGGCAGGGGCACCCGCAATGGAGCGTTCCCGATGAAAGCGGGAATTTTCGCGAGGCCGGAGGGGTGCGGTGTTGCCGTTACGGGCGCCCGCGCGGGTCTCGCTGCATGCTTTCTCGTTGCCACGGTTCTGATGCCTGGCGTTTCGGCTTCACAGGAGGCGCCAGCCCCCAATCAAGTCGCAAACGACGGAGAAGATTTTTTCAGACCTGCGCCAAATCTCTTTCAAGCGACGACGACTTACAGGACGGCTCCAGCAAGCGGCAACAACGGAACCACCCTAACGCAACGACCGGGACGCTGAACTTCCGATATGACCATTCTGTCGATCTGGCGCCGACATGGATCCTGGCGCTACGCTCCGATTTGCCGGTGCTTGCCAAGAATTCGGTCACTTCCAGCAATCCCAACGGCGATTACCTGGCTGGCGTTGGCGACGCCAATATCCAGGCTGCCATCATCCACAACTTGAGCCAGCGCTTTGCAGTGGGCTTTGGCGCGCGCCTGATCACCCCCACGGGCGGAGAGACGTTCGGTTCGGAAAAATGGCAGGTCATGCCCATCGTCGGCGCGCGCTACGCATTGTGGGAGATCAATTCCTCCAGCTATTTCGAACCGCTTTTTCGATACGACGCCAGCTTCGCTGGCGATCCGACCAGGAGAAACATCAGCAATCTGCAGATTGCACCGGCCTTCAACATCGGCCTGCCGGACCAATGGTTCATCACCTTCTATCCGAGCCCGGACATAAGGATAAATTTTGGAGATCCGATCACCGGCCAGACCGGCCGGTTCTTCCTTCCGTTCGACTTCAGGGTGGGGCGCAAATTGCAGGAAAATGCCGCGCTCTCATTCGAACTCGGCGTTCCCATCATCAAGGATTACCCGGTCTACAATCTAAAGACACAGGCCCGGTTTAACCTGACGTTCTAGGAGCCCGTCCAGATAGGCGTTACGACGGGCATTTATTGGCAAGTTAGCCGGCTCAGGCG
>JAJYAH010000896.1 GCA_021779635.1 Pseudomonadota bacterium
ACCACGGCGGCGGCCGCAGCATCGACCAGTCCGCGGCCGGACACGGCGTAAGTCAAGCCGCGATGCTCCTGAATGGCATGGCGAAGCCGGACCACCCATTCGAATATGAAGAACACGAGGCACGCCCATAGCAGCGCGTCGATCCAGTGACGGCCCACCTCATAGGCGGGATCGACGGTGAGAAGAATCATCATGGCGACGCCGGTCGCCACGGCGACATAGGCCGCCTTGGTCATGTTGCGACCGGCCGTCGCGGTCATGAATTGCGCCAGAACGGCGGAAATCAGCGGCGTGGGCATCGGAAAGCGGGCGCCTGTCGGTGAAAGAAAGCCTGATACGGCCATGCCGGGCGTGACCGGTTCCACAACCTGCCCGGCCGGCGGCAACCCGTCAACGACCCACGGAAAACAGCGTTATCGCCGGGGCCGCCGGGGGGCGTGCGCCGGTGCCGGCCTGCGCGGCCGCCTCGCCGGAGCAGGTCTGGATCGGCGAAGCCACGTCGCACCGCGCCCGGGAAACGCTGAATTGCGCGCCCCGGCGCCGGGCGAGCGGGAATTTTGGCCGCGATCGGCTGGAATCCCGCGCAAATCGTCGCCTTTTGCCCATATATCAAAAGCTCCGGCGGACATTATGATGACGGGCGCGCCGAACACTGATCGCGAAGACATTCACTCTTCTAGAATTGGCTGGCTTCCCATGGATACCTCACATCTCGTAGAGCACGCTGGCGCCGCCGGCAGCTTTTTTGCGTCGATCTTCGTGGTCGCGACCCTCTCGATGCGGACGATGATTCCGCTGCGGGTGTTTGGCATCCTTACCAACGTCATCCTGATCGCTTCGGCGATACCGAGCCACAATTACGCGACGCTGTTGCTGCACTCGGTGCTGCTGCCGCTCAATTCCTACCGGCTGCACCAGATGCTGCAGCTGGTGCGCGACGTGAAGAAATCGGTCAACAGCGATCTGTCGATGGAATGGCTGAAGCCGTTCATGACCGAGCGCAAATGCGCGGCCGGCGAGGTGCTGTTCTACAAGGACGAGAAGGCCGAAAGCATGTTCTACATTGTCAGCGGCCGTTACCAGCTGGTCGAATCCGGCATCGAATTGCCGGTGGGCGCCATCGTCGGCGAACTCGGCATGCTGTCGCCCTCCAACATGCGAACCCAGACGCTGGAATGCATCGAAGCCGGCCTGATCCTGAGCGTCAGCTACAAGCAGGTTGAGGAGCTCTATGTGCAGAATCCGGCCTTCGGCTTCTACTTCCTTCGCCTCGCCAGTGCCCGGCTTTTTCAGAACATCGGAACGCTGGAGCAGCGGCTGGCGGAATATGCCACGCCCGCGCCGGCCGCCGCCGCGCCCAAGCCGGCTTGAAGGACCACCATCGTGGCAGGTGTTCTGTCTTCGCTGCGTTATTTGCTCGCCGATTTCATCGGCGAGGACGATGACACAATGCCATTCCTGCCTGACGGGTTGCCCGACGGCGTCGCGGCGGTCGTCAGCGAAGGCATCCACCTGCTGACCGACTACCAGGGCGCCGGCTATGCGAGGCTTTACGTCGAGCGGCTGCAGCGCTTCGTCGGCCGGCACGATGTCGATGATGCGATGCTCGGCGAAATCGCGCGGCTGATGGCCATGCGGATGAGTTACGAGGATGCGATCCGGATTGCGCAGTTGAAGCTCGCTGAAGCCGGTGACGGAAATGCGCCGGTTCAAGCGGCCGATGATGTGAGAAAATTGCGGCTCGATGAACTGGTGGACGCGCTGCCCGCGGTGGTCGCGGCGCCCGTTCTCGATATCTGCGAACGCCTGGGATGGACGCACAAGCCGGTATCGGTCCGCTTCAGCACCGCAAGCCGATGGGGCGTTCGACGCCTGAAGATCGAAGCGTCACTGCGGCGATGGCGGCTGTTTTCAGTGCGCTATGCCGAGGAGCGTGTCTGGGTCGAACGCTGGCTGCACATGATCGGCCGCAGCCTGACCAAGCAGCCCAAGGCGGCGTCCGAGATCGTGCAAACCGCAACCATGGTACAAGGTTATGGCGACCCCTATCGGCAGGGTCTCGCCGACTGGCATGCGATCATTGACGGGCTGGCCAAGCCGACATTCGACGGCGCGCTGCCGCTGGCGGACCTCGCCGGCGCGGTGGTGGAGGCGCGCGCGGCGGCGATGCCCGATCCGCGGCAGGCCGCGCTCAAGCGCACGATCGCGCAGATCCGGGCGCGGGCGTTGGGCCAAGCCCAACAACCCGTCGCCGCCGTCAACGTGGACGACCCTTAATCCTTGACGATATCCTTGACGATCATGGGCGCGCCGGCGACGGCCATGCCGGCGCCCGAACGAGATTGTAAATATCTAAAAAAGAACGATAATTTCCGTTTCACGGACCGGTAACCTTGGCGCCGGTTCCGGACCGGCGTTGAGTGCTGCATCGCGGAAGATCACAGTTTTTTTCGGGTTCCGCGGTGGTGCATTCTGCTGCGCAAGGTGTCATAAATGAGCAATACCGGTTGAATCGTCCGCTTTGAAGTTGTGCTGAACGCCTCCAGTTCCGCCTGCGCCGTTCCAAGTCAGTCCCAGCAAAGGGCGTCAGCTTTGTTGTTTCCTCCCATGTCGTCGTCGGTTGCGGTAGGCGCGCTGGTCGGATGGATGCTCGTCCTCACCGTCAAGCACGTCATCGCCGATTTTGTCCTGCAAACGTCCTGGATGGCGCTCGGCAAGGACCAGAAGACCGGATGGGCGCTGCCGCTGCTGGCGCATTGTCTCGTGCATCTGGCGGTTGCGATGGCGGTGATCCTGATCATCGCGCCGCGTTTCTGGTTCGTGGCCTTTATCGATTTTGCCATTCACATCACGATCGACCGCGCCAAGGGACTTTGCACCTCGACATTTGGCGTGAACCACGAGCACCCCTGGTTCTGGACCCTGATCGGCGTCGATC
>JAJYAH010000897.1 GCA_021779635.1 Pseudomonadota bacterium
CGGTAGGCCGGCCAGAGAGCCGGTTCAATGCCGGGAGGTGAGCCATGTTCGTGACAAAAGCGCTTGCGCGGTTGACGATGTTTGCCGGCTTGATGGCGCTGCCAAATGCCATCCCCACCGCAGTTTATGCGCAGCAGGTCGTAACGGTCGGCGCCACCGATATCGGCGGCACCGTTGTCGGGGCGTCGGGTCCCGAAGGCGGGGTCTGGGTGATCGCCGAGACCACCGAGCTACCGACCAAGTTCGCGCGGATCGTCGTTACCGACGATCAGGGCCGCTATCTCATTCCCGATCTGCCGACAGCCGACTACAGCGTCTGGGTGCGCGGCTATGGTCTGGTGGATTCGCCCAAGCTCATCGCAAAGCCGGGCCAACTGCTCAACCACACCGCGGTGCTAGCGCCGAACGAAGCAGCGGCGGCGCATTATTATCCGGCGATCTACTGGTACGCGATGATGAAAATTCCACCGGCCGGCGAGTTCGGCGGCAAAAGCGACATTCCCGAAAAGCTGACGCAGACTGACTGGTTGAAGCAGATGAAGAACATCGGCTGCATCGGCTGTCATCAGATCGGCCAGGAAGCCACCCGCACGATACCGGCTGCTCTCGGCAAATTCGATTCCGGTGAGGCTGCCTGGATGCGGCGCATTCAATCGGGGCAGTCCGGCGAGCAGATGACCAACCAGCTTGCCGGCAATTTCGGCGGCGCTCCCTTTAAATATCTCGGCGACTGGACCGACCGCGTCGCCAAGGGCGAACTGCCCAAGAGCAAGCCGGCGCGTCCGCAAGGCGTCGAACGCAATATCGTGATCACGTCATGGGAGTGGTCGACACCCGACAAATACCTGCACGATCTGATTTCATCAGACCGGCGCAATCCGACCGTCAATGCCTATGGCCCGCTTTACGCCTCGCCGGAATATTCGACCGACAACATGCCGATCCTGGATCCGAAGACGAATAAAGTGTCGTTCTTCAAGATGCCGGTCGCCGACCCCGAGATGCCGGAATCGTTGGGTCCCGGGCATTCCGCCAGCGCGAAGCCGCTGGAGCCGTCCGCCTATTGGGGCGAGCAAAAACTCTGGGATACGCGAGCCAACAACCACAATTCCATGTTCGACGAGAAGGGCCGGCTCTGGCTTTCCGCCACCGTGCGCGGCATCGATAATCCGGCGTTCTGCAAGCAGGGTTCCGACCACCCGTCCGCCAAGCTGTTCCCGCTGGAAAAGTCGGCCCGTCAGGTGGCGATGCTCGATCCCAGGACGATGAAGTACAGCTTTATCAACACCTGCTTTGCCACCCATCACCTGCAGTTCGGCTATGACGCCAATGACACGCTGTGGCTCAGCGGCACCGGCCCGGTTGCCGGCTGGATCAACACCAAGATGTTCGACGAAACCGGCGATGCGGCGAAGTCGCAAGGCTGGTCGCCGTTCGTGCTCGACACCAACGGCAACGGCAAGCGCGACGATTATGTCGAGCCCAACGCCCCGCTCGATCCGAACAAGGACAAGCGGATCGTCCCGGGTTCGGGACCTTATGCGGTGATGCCGTCGCCGGTTGACGGCTCGATCTGGTACACCGTCGGCATCTTCGTCGGCACGCCAGCGGTCCTGCGATTTGACCCGGCGACCGGACTGTCGGAAGTGTACAACGTTCCCGCGCCGGCGTTCGGAATCCGCGGCGGCGATATCGACAAGGACGGCGTGGTCTGGGCGTCGTTGTCGAGCGGCCACCTCGGCAGCTTCGATCGCCGCAAGTGCAAGGGCCCGCTCAATGGACCGACCGCCACCGGCAACCATTGCCCCGAGGGCTGGACCTTCTATCAGTATCCCGGCCCTGGCTTCGACGGCATCGGCGAGAACAGCGCCGAGTCGAGCTATTACACCTGGGTCGACCAGCACAACACGTCCGGACTTGGCGAGAACATCCCGATGTCCACCGCCAATCTCGGGGACGGCTTCGTGGCGTTGAAGGACGGTAAGATGATCACGATCCGGATTCCCTATCCGCTCGGCTTCTACGCCAAGGGTTTTGACGGGCGGATCGACGATCCGAACGGCGGTTGGAAAGGCCGCGGATTGTGGAGCACGAACGGCGACCGCACGCCCTGGCTCAAGGAAGGCGGCAAGGGCTCAATGCCACGCGCGGTGCACATCCAGTTTCGGCCCGATCCGCTGGCAAATTGAGGCTCACAGAGGAAATTTGAACGCTCGGTGGCGCGAGGAGCTCAGCCCGTCTCTCAAGGGATGCAATTTTCGCCGTGCAACGCTGCGGAATTCTCAAAAGCAACACTTCAAGCCGCTGCTGTGACCTGACAGAGAATGGCTACATTGCGAGATAACGCCGGCGGATATCCTCATTTCCGACAAGGCCAGCCGTATCCTGGCGATGCACCACCTTTCCCTTGTCGATGACAACCGCTTCCTCGGCGATCCGCAGGCAGAAATGCATGTTCTGCTCGGCGAGCAGGATGGTGGCGCCACTCGCTCCCAGTTCCCGCAATACCTTGCTGATCGTGGCGACGACGATCGGGGCCAGCCCTTCGCTCGGTTCGTCGAGCAGCAGGACCAGGGGATTGCCCATCAAGGCCCGCGCGATGACCAGGAGTTGCTGCTCGCCGCCCGACAGGCGACCCGCCGCGCGCGAGCGTAGTTTTGCGAGCAACGGGAAAGTCTCCCAGATCCGCGGCAGGGTCCAGTCTTGCCGTCCGTCGGGACCGTTCTTTGCCGCGATCAGGAGATTGTCCTCGACGCTGTGCTCGGGAAACACCTGCCGGTCCTCAGGCACGTAGGCGAGGCCGAGCCGGGCCCGCGCATGCGGCGGCGCGCGGGTGATGTCGCGGCCGGCGAAGAAGATGCGGCCGCGCCTCGCCGGCATGATTCCCGCAAGCGTCTTCATGGTCGTGCTCTTGCCCGCGCCGTTACGTCCGAGCAGC
>JAJYAH010000898.1 GCA_021779635.1 Pseudomonadota bacterium
GGTAAGGTGTACGAGCGCGCCTTCAATGTCGTCAACGGGGTCGATGGCGAGGTCGAGGTTGTCGCGCGTTAGCCGCGCGCTGGTCGTGCCTGGACATCCATGCGCTTTCACAAGAGCTGTCCCAAAGATGATGGATTGGCGGGCACGCAGACAGATTGCGTGGTCTGCGAAAGGCAGACCCGCCATGTGCCGCAGCGATCGACAGCTGTCATAGTTTCTAACGCGTCCTAACCATCGCACGACTTTAAACTGTCATAATCAATGGTTCGGGGCTTCCCGTCTGCAATTTTTACACCGCGTTAAGTGGGGCTGCATTGGATGACGCGCGAAATTGTTGCGTATCGTTGGGAAATGCCATGCTTGCTGCCAGGAAGTTGTCGGGGAAACTCAACACGGAAATGTTCGACGATGTCCCGGTCCTGCAGCGCAAATGGCAAGCCGGGCTACAGCCGGGAGAAAAGCTGCCGCGTTATGAAGATGTGATGCTGGGAAGCCTCGGCCGGCTCGCCGATCACATCGTCCTGCTCAAGGACAACAATAATGTGCTCCAGGTATCCCGCAGCGGGCGCTACATCCAGAAATGGCTCGGCGACGAGCGTTGGGACATTCCCGTCAGTGCGCTGTCGCCAGATTGCGCGACCGCACTCGGCGAAGCAGCCAGCTGCGCGCTTGCGAACGGCCGGCCTTATCTCGCCGCCGCGCACTGCGTACGCGATGGCCTGGTCCAGACTTACGACGTGCTGGCGCTTCCCACGTCTTCACGGTGGGGCCACACGCTGATCGGCGTCTATGTCAACGAGCGGGCCCCGCAATACAATTTGCTCGATGCGATCTTTTCCGCGACCGATGAGGGTGTGCTCTCGCTCGCGACGATTCGCGATTCCGACGGGCGGCCGTTCGATTTCCAGATCGTTCACCACAATCAGGGAGCCTCGCGGCTTTTGAAGGTGCCCTCGACCGGCTTGCTCTGGCACCGGCTCAGCGCCAAGGGCAATCTGCTCTGTTCCGACGAGGTGGTCCAGCGGTTGTTCGATGTCGTCAAGAGCGGCGATCGCGACCAGTTCGAAATCGACAGCGACGATCGCAACCTGAAATTGGGCGCAACCGCTTTCGGTGACATTCTCTCGCTCACGGTTTCCGACGTCACGGCGCTCAAGCGGCGCGAAGCTTCGTTTCGATTGCTGTTCGACAACAACCCGATGCCGATGTGGGTATTCGACGCCGAGACCACCGGGTTTCTGAGTGTCAATGACGCCGCCGTGCATCACTACGGCTATAGCCGCACCGCTTTTCTGCGCATGAAGCTTCAGGAGATCTGGCCGAAGGATGAGTGGACAAGCCACAAGGAGGCGCTGCAGCAGATCGGCGACGCCTATGAATCCGACCGCAACTGGCGGCACGTCAGGGCCGATGGCAGCGAGATTCACGTACTGACGTTCGGACGGCGCGTGACGTTCGAGGGACGCGATGGCTACCTCGTCGCGGTTGTCGACATCACCGAACGGCAGAAGGCCGAGGCGCGGATCGCCTACATGGCCCATCACGATGGCCTGACCGATCTGCCAAACCGGGAGTTTTATCAGGACCGTCTTCGGCAGGCGCTGGAGCAGGGCCAGAGCGAAAACAAGCGCGTGGCGGTGCTGTGCGTCGATCTCGACCTGTTCAAGAACGTCAACGATTCATTCGGCCACCCGATCGGCGACCGTCTGCTGAGGCAGGTGGCCGACCGGCTGCGGTCCCAGGCTCGCGGCAACAGTCTCGCGGCGCGGCTCGGTGGCGACGAGTTTGCGATCATCCTGGCCTCCGATGTCACGCCGAACGAGGTGAGCGATTGTGCCGCCCACCTGATCAGGAGACTGAGCGACAGCTATGACATTGATGGAATCGAAGTCGTCATCGGCGCCAGCATCGGCATCGCGCTTTCGCCCGGCGACGGCACGACCAGCGAGGAGCTCATGCGCAACGCCGACATGGCGCTGTACCGGGCGAAGTCCGATGGCGGCGGCGTTCACCGGTTCTTCGAACGAGAGATGGATCGGCTCGCGCAAAAGCGTCGCGATATGGAAGTTGACCTTCGCCGCGCCTTCGCCAATGGCGAGTTCGAGGTTCATTATCAGCCGCTGGTGAACATCGCCGCGGACAGGATCAGCGGATTTGAGTCGCTGTTGCGCTGGCGTCACCCTGAAAAGGGAATGATCTCGCCGGCGGATTTCATTCCGATCGCCGAGGATATCGGATTGATCGTGTCACTGGGCGAATGGGTGTTGCGGGAGGCTTGCACCGAAGCGGCGAAATGGCCCGCGGATGTCAAGGTGGCCGTGAATCTGTCGCCGGTGCAGTTCCGCAGCCGCAATCTGGTCCAGGCGGTGATCTCGGCGCTGGCGCATTCCGGATTGTCTCCCCTGCGGCTCGAGCTTGAGATCACCGAATCCGTATTCCTGGCGGAGACCGAGGCCAATCTTGCAATCCTGCATCAGCTGCGCGAGCTTGGCGTCAGCATCTCGATGGATGATTTCGGCACCGGGTATTCCAGCCTCAGCTATCTCCGAAGCTTTCCATTCGACAAGATCAAGATCGACCGGTCGTTTGTAAAGGACATCGCGCAGCGTCCCGACTGCGTCGCGATCGTGCGAGCGATCTCCGGCCTTGGCCGCAGCCTGAACATCACGACCACGGCGGAGGGCGTGGAAACCGTCGATCAGCTCGACTGGTTGCGCGCCGAAGGCTGCAATGAGGTGCAGGGCTTCCTGTTCAGCGCGGCGAAGCCGGCGGCCGAGATCGAGGCGCTGCTGTTCAAGTTCGGCCGGCGTGCATCGCAGGCGGCGTGAGGGCAGGGTTAGAAGCGCGTCACGATATCCGAGAGCGCAGGGCGCGGCCGGTCTTCGCTCGTTTTCGACGGCGTGCCGATATGGATCAAGCCAGCAAGCTTTTCGTCCGC
>JAJYAH010000899.1 GCA_021779635.1 Pseudomonadota bacterium
TGTTCCGGTCCATCATGGCGCAAATAATGCCCGGCATGGCAGCCGAGGATGACACCGTCCGGGCCGAGCAATCCGGTGCTGTGGATTTCCGCCTCGGTGGCCCACCGCGCTGAACCATAGGTCTCGACGTTCTTCGCTTCGCGCGCCCGCAGGATCGACAAGGCGATGGCGACCGCGATGGCGATGAATCCGCCGGATGCTGCGATAAAGGCGCCTTCGACGAATATCGGTGGCGCATAGGCATCGTAGGCATACCACCACCAAAAGAACGCCGGCGGGTAATAGACCGGCATGCCCTGCGCCAGTTCGAACCAGGGCTGCCCGAGCTGCGGCTGAAAACCGAGCCGCCAGGCAGTCCATTGCGTTGCGGTCCAGGTCGTCGCCAGCACGACAGCCAAGACGAGGGTGATCTGACCCCAGAGAATACGGTTTCCCGACATGAACGCTCCGATCGGCTGGTGATGGGAGCCGATCAAAGAATTAGCCCGTTGGCGAAAGGCAATCCAAAACCACCGAGATCGCGCCGCCGGATAGCATGGCGCGTAAATCGGCGGGGTTTTCGAAATTCTGCCGATCAGGATCGGGAGCGGCGCGCTCGTTCGACGGACTGCTCCAGCAGGCGGCGGTAGCCGCGCTTTGTCATCCATCGCGCGCGCGCCATGTGACTTTCGAAGCAACGCCGGGCTCGCACCTCCTCGCAAGTAGGATCGCGATGCAGGACTATCCGGGCTACCTCGGTCCAATCAGCGCCGTCCCTCTCGGCGTCGAGCAGCCGCAGATAGGTCACGAAATGCGCCTCGTCGTACGGGGTAATGTCGGGACCATCAGGCGCTTGGTCATCGACATCGGGATCAAGTTCAAGCTCTACAGGCACGGCGTGCCCTCCTTCCCCATAGATATCCGCAAGCATCCCAAACTGGGATAATCCCAACTCAGGATTACCGGAATGGCTCCTTTTCTTCAATGGGGCCTCGTTCCGAATGCCGAAATCGTTGCGCACGCCACGACAGCAACTGCTCCAATCCCTGCTCGTAGACGCCCGCAAGGCGAAAGGGATGACGCAGGCCGACGTGGCAAAGGCGCTGGGGAAACCACAATCCTTTGTCGCCAAATATGAAAATGGAGAGCGACGAATCGACGTTGTCGAGTTTGTCGATATTGCCGCTGCATTGGGAGTTGTTCCCGGGGACATTTTGGCGCGGATCGAGTCGACCGGTCATGTTGTCAAACGAACAGCGCACCGGTCACGCAAAGCATAGCCTTTGGAACGATCGTTCCGGTTCAGGCTCCCATCATGCCATGGATATCAAGGAGGTGATGGCGTGGAACCTGCCTCGGAAACCCCACGATCAGCACATGACGCAAGAACGCCGCGTATCAGGGTTTATTGATCAACGCGCTTTGCGGTTAGGACGTCGTTGGCATCGAACCCGTTATCCTCCGTGAAGAGCGTGATAGCGCCGATGATCCGTTCGACATATTCGCCACTGCAGGTGAAGGGAAGCAACAACCGCTCATATCGGATCAAGGGGCCATCCGCCTTGCATAGTACGGAGAAGCTGAACGACGGTTGACGACTGACGACGACCTGTTCGTGAAGCAGCAGGGCTTGCTCTCTAATTGCTTGTGGTAGCACTTCGTCGAGAAATTTACCGACACGCCTCTCGGGGTACATCCGATCGAACTGAGCGCCATTCCGAATGATACGAAAGCGGTAGCCAGTTTCGGTCTGAACCACTTCCGAGAACGAGAGCTTGTCAATTGAGCTCGAGATATCGTCGGGCAGCAGCGCTTCAAATTGAGGCAGCTCACGCTTGCCGCGCAGTTGCTCCCACAACTTCAGCAATGATATTTGCTGGACGCATCGCATCCCCTGCGACGCAAATTGGTCACGATATGACACGGTGGTCCCAATTCAATCAGTTGAGGGGAACGGAGATACGCCCGGCCCTCGTCGGTAATTTTCCAAATGCCCGCGCTTGGTTAAGTATCAATCGATCAAAAATATCGACAGGCGCGGTCGGCTCTTTCCTTCGAATAAGCTGAAGCGGGTCAATATCCCGCGCTTCTTGGGCATTTCTAGCAGTCCCTTTTGGACTGGCGATACGTCTCAGGACTCGTTCCCTCACTTCGGCCACAGGCATCTCATCGACGGTATTCTCACCGAGAGTATGCTTTTTATGAAACTCATTAGCATGTCGACACAACAAAACTGCGCACCTCCGTACACCAAATCCCATTACTCCACAAACAATTGGGCACTCAGGCTAACGCACGTCGCATCGACAATCGACATATCACGGCACCATTGGATGATGCTGTTAAGTCGAAGCCCTGAGCATTGCCGTGGTCGGGCAGATTACGGAAGCGCTGGGAATCGAGCCGAGTGATCTGCTGCGGCGGCCTGGACGAAAGGGGCTGAACCCCCGCATCAAGGGCCGATCAAGACCCGGATATCCTTCAGCAGCACGAACAGATGCATGGGATCGCTAGGCGAAGCGATGAAATCGAAGCGTTCGTAGAAGGCCCGTGCCTCATCATCCTTGGCGTGGACGGCGAAGGCCCGAAGGCCGGCGATCTCGGCCGCCGCGAGCGTCCGGGCGAGCGCGTCCTTCAAAAGACCGGACCCGATCCGTTTTCCCGCCCAGGCGCTGGCGACCGCAAGGCGCGCGAGGACCATCAGGGGAATCGGATGCCGGGCGACGCCCTTGCGCAACCGCTCCGGCGCATCCTCGTAAGTTACGTCCCCGAACGCCAATGTGTAGAAGCCGACAACCTCATCTTGCGAGAAAGCCAGATAAGTCTGCGAGCTGTTGGAAAGCTGGCTTTGCAGGGCGAAGCGGATCAGGAACCGGTTCAACGGTTCCTTGCCGCAATCGAACCCCTCGGCGCGATGATCACGCCGCAGCTTCTCGATGCGGAACGTCA
>JAJYAH010000900.1 GCA_021779635.1 Pseudomonadota bacterium
TTCGAGCAGTGGCCACCGGCTCTTGCCGGTGTCGACCATGCGGATAAAACCGCCGTTGCGCTGCTCGGACACGCCAACCTCGTCAACGGTGCGGACCGGCGCGGCGGGAATATTGGCCGTCACTAGTGCATCTACGACGTCATCGCGATCGAGCGACTTAGACTCGATGTTAGTCGCCTTGAGGCGGGCATCGATAGTGCCGCGATCGCCAATGGCGGCGACTTCGCCGTCTCGGCACGACAAGACTACATGCGGTGATCGGCCTTCGCTTTGCCAAGCGGTGTGGGTGAGCCAGACTACCACATCCTGCATCGCCAGGTCGATGAAGCTGCCACGACCGGTGACGTCGCGCTGCTCCAGCATCGCCAGGATGCAGAACAGGCCCATCATTCCTCCAGCGGTGTCGGCGATCGAGATTCCTATCTTGGTCGGGACGTCGTTAGCACGGGTTAGATCCATCAACCCGTACATGGCTTGAACGACCGTGTCGAAGGCCGGACGGCCAGGATAGACCGAGTCCGCGCCGTAGCCGGAGATCGCGCAGTAGACAAGTTTGGGGTTGAGTTTGCGTAACTCTTCGTAGGAAAAGCCAAGCCGCGCCAACGAGCCAGGCTTAAGATTTTCGACCAGTACGTCCGAACTCTTGATGAGGTCGGTAAAGACCGCCTGATCTTCCGATGCGCGCAAATCAAGCGCCAGGCTGCGTTTATTGGTATTGTTGAGTGTAAAGAAATAGCTCTCGCCGTTGAGATGCGGCGGCCACGCGCGAGATGCTTCGCCGGTGACCGGTTCGATCTTGATCACCTCAGCGCCGAGTAACGCCATATGCTTGGCGGCAAGCGGCGCGGTCGTGTATTGGCCGATTTCGAGTACCCTCAACCCTGCGAGCGGTACGACCTGCGAAGAATTAGCGTTCGCCTGATGCTCTTTTTCCGGCAGGCCGAGGACAAATTTGCGGTCGGCACCGCGCTCCGGGATTTGCGTTGCAGGCTTGCCGATGGCGAGGGGTGGCCCTGGAATATCGATACTCTCGCCGTTTTCCGGACAGCGCAACTGGCGTACCATGCCGCGGTGCTTGACGTTCGGGTCGCGTGACAATTCATCGACCAGCGCGATGGGGCCGGAGGCAATGTCGACGCGGCGCAACGTCTCGACGACATCGTCGACCGTTTTTGAGCCAACCCAGCCCTGCACGAAGGCGTCGACGTCATCGACCCTCCTGATCCGGTCAGCCAGCTTGGCGAGATCGCCTTCAACGGCAAGCTCGGGGCGACCCATGACGCCACATAGCCGCTTCCATTGTTCGTCATTGGCGGAGCACAGCAGCAGCCAGCCGTCCGACGCTTGATAGGCATTCCACGGCGCGCACATTGGATGTCGGTTGCCGCCGCGCGGCGGGACTTTGCCGGCGAAATGAAACGGCAAGAACGTCACGAGTCCATTGATGCCGCTGCCATACATGCTGCATTCGATGTTCTGGCCGCCGCCATGCATGCGCCGGACACGGATCGCTGCCGCGACCGCCGCGGCCGCGTAAATGCCCGATCCGAGATCCAGAATCGCTGCATCGGAAAGCGTCGCGGTGCCTTCGGCGGTCCCGGTCACCGCGGCGATGCCTGTCAACGCTTGCACGAGCTTGTCACAAAGCAGTTCATCGTGCAGTTGCCGCTGGGCGAGCGCTGTGATGTCGCAGACGATGCTGTCGGCCCCGGCGTTCCAATCGGCGGGAAGTTCGCTTGGCAGGTCGCTAGAAACAAGAACGACGTCGGCTAAGTCAAGCGCATGGCGAAGTAGGGCGGCATCGGACTTGTCATCCTTGCGGATCACGATGCTGCGTTTGCCGGCGACGGAAATTGACCGGCTTTTGTATTTGCCAACCGGCGGCGGATTTTCTGGTTCGACCACAATCACCGTCGCTCCGGCCATCGCCAGCAATGAGCCACAAGCCGCGGCGCCAATGCGGCCGCCGAGCTCCAGGACGACCAAGCCGTCAAATGGCAGTTTCCCAGTTATCGGTATCATGGATGGAAGTTCCGCAGCATAGAAACAGTTTTACCTGGCGAGATTAACCGGCTTCGCGAGCCTATGTCCACTCGTTACTGATATCAATGAGATTGGAACATGGGAGGCACTTGATGGGCGAGGCCTGCGGCGTCTCCGCGAACATCATTTCGGTGATCTACCAACCGCCTCGCTCTGCGGCGAGCTGGGGAATCGCCTATTCGACCAATCGCAAGAACCGGGTGTTGCGTGTCCGGGATTTGAACCTATCGCGCAACGCGAGCCCGCCCATCGGGCAGGGCGCCCGAGTCGGTGAATCATAAGTTAATTTTGCAGCAAATTTCGCCGCTTGGCAGCGCAGCGACTCAGTCTATGACGTTTTCGTCGCACGAACGAAGCGGGTGCACAGATGCCAAATTCGAATGACGTCGCCAGCGTCGAGATGCTTTGGGAGCACGTCCTGTCCTTGCTCGTGGTGGGTGCCAGTGTGTTGGGCGGAAGTGCCGTTTTGCTGATACAGGCGTTGCCCCCAATACTTCACGGATTTCCATAGGGGCAAGAGACGGCGAAAAATTCGCTGACGGCTCCCTTGTCCAGATTTTATCCAGGCGAGATCCATCTCAGACCAAACGCCCTCGACCTAGAATCCGATGCCAAATGTATTTTCAGAAACACATTGAGTAAGCTCCTAGACTAGCCGCCGTCAAATGGCTTGAAAACGACGCGCGTGGGGCCCCTCGCCATTCCGACAAAGAGAAATTCCGTAGTGATCTCAATCGCCCAGAAAGCTGCAAAATGTCGGAACGGCTTCTGAAAACGTTGCTGAAATTTGACGACTTCCAAGCTTAATACAACCCCCACGCTACGGCCGCTCCTCAAATGGCCATTGTCAGCGAATGTCGGTATCGATGGTTGCGTCC
>JAJYAH010000124.1 GCA_021779635.1 Pseudomonadota bacterium
TGCTTTCTTCGGATGCTCCTCGTGACGTTCGCCCGTGAGCGAGAACACGCCCCAGACCTTCGCCTTGCGGCAGGCTTCCGCGAATATTTCGGTTTCCTCGCCGGGCACGACGGAGGCCGTTTCATACATCTCCTTGGAGTCGTACATGATCCCGTGGGTCGAATATTCCGGGAAGATGACGAGATCCATGCCCGGCAGACCGGTCTTCATGCCGACGATCATGTCGGCGATCTTTCTGGCGTTCGCCAGCACCTCGGCCTTGGTGTGAAGGCGAGGCATTTTGTAGTTCACGACGGCGACGCCGACCGTGTCGTTGCTTGATGAAATATCGCCGTGCAGCATATTGCTCTCCTTGCGGTTGATTTACGTTTGACGTTTTTTCAGCCTCGGCACACTCACCGACGCGCTCTCAAGATCATTTGCATCACACCGCCATATGCCGATGGACCATTTCATCGCTGAGTTCAGAGATCGCGCCGGAAACCACAACCCGTCCTTTCTCCATCATGGCAAAGCAGTGGGACGCCTGGCGCGCAAAGGAGACATTTTGCTCAACCAGCACGACCGTGAGGCCGACGTCCCTGTTAAGACGAATAATAATCGCTTCGATTTCCTCGACGATCGATGGCTGGATGCCTTCGTTCGGTTCATCCAGCAGGATAATCTTCGGGTCGGCGGCCAGCGCGCGCGCGATTGCGAGCTGCTGCTGCTGCCCGCCGGAAAGCACGCCGCCGGCGCGTTCGAGATTGTCCATCAGATAGGGAAACAGCTCCGGCACCAGTTCCGGAATCTGGCGCTTGCCGTCAGCGCGGGCGAAAGCGCCCATCAGGATATTCTCCCGGATGGTAAAATCAGGGATGATCTCTCGACCCTGTGGGACGTAGGCAATTCCGGCGCGGGCGCGGCGGAATGTCGGTTGCTTTCCAATATCCTTTCCGTCGAGATCGATTTGTCCCTCCATCCGGTCGGTGAGACCCATCACCGTCTTGAGCAGGGTGGTCTTTCCGGTGCCGTTGCGGCCAAGCACCGCCGTGACCTTTCCAATCGGGATATCCATGCACACCGCGTGCAGAATGTGGCTGCGGTCGTAAAAACTGTCGACGTTCGTCAGCTTCAGCATCAGCTGATCCCTTTCGATCCGAGATAAGCCGCGCGTACTTTCGGATCGGTCTCTATCTGTTCGACGCTACCCTCGGCGAGAACCTGCCCGAGATGAAGTACCGTGATGCGTTCGGCTATCTCACGCACAAACGCCATATCGTGCTCGACAACGATCAGGGTGTGTTTGCCCTTGAGGCTGTTGACGATCTCCGAGGTCTTGTGGGTTTCCGCCTGCGTCATGCCGGCGGTCGGCTCATCGAGCAAAATCACCTTCGGATTTTGCGTGATCAAAAGGCCGAGTTCCAGCCACTGGGTTTGACCGTGGCTGAGATAAGCGGCCAGCCGGTTAGCCTCTTCGGCCAGACCGATCAATTCGAGCACATGGTCGACGTCCTGATTGGCTTGCTTGCCGAAGCCGAACCGCAGATTGGCCAGCACGCCGGGATTCCGGCAACTAGCGACCTTGAGATTGTCGCGCACCGACAGATCCTTGAATACGCTCGGGATCTGGAATTTTCGCCCCACGCCGGCGCGGGCGATCTTGTGCTCCTCCCAATTCGTAATGTCGGTGTCGTGCAGAAACACCCGCCCCTGTGTGCTCTTGGTTTTGCCGGACACCAGATCCATCAAGGTCGTCTTCCCGGCGCCGTTGGCGCCGAGCAAGACACGCAGTTCGCCGTCTTCGACGGTCAATGTTACTCCGTCGACGGCCTTGAAGCCTCCGAAGTCGACACCGAGGCCATCGATCGTAAGCGCGGTCTCAGCCATCTAACTTACTCCGCCGGTTGCGAGGCGTCGGAAACCTCTGCCGTGCGACGCGATATGGCCTTCCGGCGGCCAAGAAAGCCATCGACCAGATCGTGCGCGAGGCCTGCGAAACCGCGGGGCAGATACAGCACGACCAGGACGAAGATTAATCCGATGATGACTTTCCACGCCTCGGCGAAGCCTTCCGTTTCGCTGACCGTCGCTGAAATCATGTTGATGACGATGGCACCGATGCAGGCGCCGAGAATCGACGAACGCCCACCGACTGCAGCCCAGACCACCATCGTGATCGAGAATGTCAGGTCCATGAAGGTGGGAGACGCGAATTCCGAAACCACCACATAGAACATTCCGGCGAGGCCTGCGATCCCGGCCGAAACCGCGAAGAAGAACGTCTGGTAGAGCGGCACATCGAAGCCGAGATAACGCGCGCGGTTCTGGTCGTCCCTGATCGCCTGGAGAATAAGGCCCGCCCGGGTTTCGATCAGCAACCGCGCACCGGCGAGAACCAGACACAGCGCAATGGCGACGAAATAATAGGTCGGAACGATATAGGGATCGAACTCGAATCCCCCGACCTTGAACCAGCCCAGATCGGTTAGCCCGTTGAAGCCGTTCGTGACCGGCTGTGCATCGATGACCACTAGGCGTACCAGAAGCACCAGCGCAAGAGTGATAATCGAGACAAACACCCCCGAGATGCGCTTACGAAATACGATGATCCCGATGACCGTCGCGATCACGACCGGAACCACGAGGCCCATCGCCACGCCGAACCACTGGTTTTGAAACGGCAGCCACAGGAACGACGCCTTGTTGATGCAGCACAGTTCCGTCGGCGCCCCCGGCTCGGCGTTCCAGAGCATGAAATCCGGTACTGGCTTGTCCGAACCCTGTTGAAGGCTCGTCGGGCTCGCCAGCTTGAGCGACATCGCAATCATGTACGCCCCGGCGCCAAAGAACAGGCCCTGGCCCAGATTGAGAATTCCGGCATAGCCCCAGGACAGGGCCACAGCGATGCCAAGCATGCCGAACACAAGATATTTGGCGATGCGATTGAGCCAGAACGGGTCGAGCAGCAGCGGCGCGCACATGATGAGCGCGAAGAACGCCAGATAGATCGCGATCTCGAAGCGGCGCTTGTCGGACATCGCTCAACGCCCCTTCAGCGAAAACAGGCCCTTGGGCTTGAGGATGATGATCATGATCACCACGCCGAACACCACCGCTCGGGCCAGGATGTCGTTGGTGCCGGCCGCGACCAGCCCGTTGATCTCTCCGAGGATGCCGGCCGAAAATACCGATCCAAGCAAGCTGCCGACACCTCCCATCACCACGACCATGAAACCGTCGACGACCATCGGCGTGCCCATGTCCGGAAAGACCGTCTTGAAGCCGGACATCATGACGCCTGCGACGCCGGCGAGGCCGGAGCCGAACGCAAACGTCAGTGCATTGATCCGTGCCACGTCGATGCCGCAAGCTGCGGCCATTTTCGGATTGCGAATGATCGCACGCACCTGCGTGCCGATCGACGTGCGATACATGATCAGCCAGGTCGCAGCCGTCAGTATCGCGGTCACGACAATGATGAACGCCCGATACCGGTTGATCTCGGCTCCCCCGATCATGAAGGTTCCCTGCAGGACCGGCGGAACACTGACATTCTGAAGTCCCGGGCCGAGGCCCGCGATGTGGATGCCGAAGAACGAAAGGCCCAGTTCAAGCCGCACCGCCTGCTGGATCAGGATCGCGACGCCCCAGGTCGCCAGCAGGGTATCAAGCAGG
The DNA here is from genome assembly GCA_021779635.1 of Pseudomonadota bacterium. The sequence continues at coordinate 3,658 of JAJYAH010000124.1, forward strand.
CGGCCATACAAGCGACGCACGATGACGCGCTCGATGGCGAGACCGATCAGCGCCGTTACGATGAAGGCCAATGGTATGGCGACGAAGATATTGGCCCCGAGCCAGATGCCGGACAGCACCGTGACGTAGGCACCGATCATCACCATCTCGCCATGGGCCATGTTGATGACGCCCATCGCGCCATAGGTGATGGCGAGACCCAGCGCCACCAGCAGAAGGATCGAGCCGAGACTCAGGCCGATAAACAGGACTTCGAGCATTCAGGGCAACCTCATCGCGTCGTCTGCCGCGCTTGAAAGCGCGGCAGACGATATTGATGCCAACTCAGATCTTCAGTTTCGACGTATCCAACCCCTTAGCGGTGCAGAACAGGTTGGTCTCTGTCTCGCCGTAGGCTACGTAGGGCAGCGGGATGGTCGGCTCCTTATAGGCGTCGATGATCTTGCCCTGTCCGTCCGTCTGCCACTGCGCAATCCGGGGCGTCAGATAGGTGTGCAGATTATCGGGATCGATCTTCACATGACCGTTCGGAGCGTCGAACTCCTGTCCCTTCACTGCCTCCCTGATGGCGACGGGCGTCACCTCTGCGGCCTTCTCGACCGCCTGCTTCCATAAGAACACCTGGAAATAGGATGACTCGAGCGCGTGATGCGTAACCGCCTTTGGATCCTTGACGAAGGCACGGTAACGCTCGACGAACGCCTTGTTGCGGTCAGTGTCGATGGCCTGGAAGTACGGGAACGAGGTGTAGCTTCCGACCGCGTATTCCGGTCCCATCGCCGCGATCTCGATTTCCGAAGTGACGGTGGCGCAAATCGGCAATTTGTCGTGCGTCAACCCCTGGTTCTTGTATTCGCGGTAGAAAGCAACGACCGAGTCGCCGACGACGTTCGACAGCACGACGTCGCACCCCGATCCCTTGATCTTGTTGACCATGGAACCCCATTCCGAATGCCCGAGTTCGAGGTATTCGTCCGCGATCCATTCGCCACCGTTTTTCTCGATGAGGATCTTCGATACCTTGGCCATCTCGCGCGGGTAGATGTAATTCGAGCCGACAATGAAAAATTTCTTCTTGCCGAGCGTCTTGATGATCCAGGGAATGAAGTTTGAAAGCTGCTGGTTCGGAACGGCGCCGGTGTAGACGACGTTCTTGGAGCACTCGAACCCTTCATAATAAGTGGGATAGAAATACAGGTTGTTGCGCTTCTCGAACACCGGAAGAACGGCCTTGCGGCTCGCCGAGGTGTAGGATCCGAACACCGTCGGGACGCGATCCTGGATCACCAGCTTCGAGGCTTTTTCGTTATAGGTTTTGGGGTCCGACGCGCCATCCTCGACAATGGCGTTTATCTTCATGCCCTTGGCGCCGCCCGAAGCGTTGATCTCGCTGATCGCCATCAACGTAGCGTCGTGAAGCGATTTCTCAATGATCGAAAGGCCGCCCGTTAGCGAGAACAGCACGCCCACGTCGATCGTTCCCGCAGCTCGTACCGGACTACTGATGATGTAAGGCGATGCAAGCGCTCCGGTTGTCGCAAGCAGGCTGGTTTTCAAAAACTTACGCCGATCAATCGACATCGTGACACTCCCCTTGTGGCAGCCCCTCAACTCGAGACAAGCCGGTTCCATTCGCGCCGAAGCACGCTGTTTCGAACTGAAAAATTCCAGAGTCGCCCGAGGCCGGCGGACCAGATCCGATCCGTGCCCATTCTCGGCCGTCAAAAACAAAAAAAGCCCGATAGATCCTCGCGGATCTTTCGGGCTACCTAGCCGGGCCGGACCAACAGCATTGGTGGTCAGGCAAAAACCGCGCCTAGGACTTCGTCATCCCACCGCGGTTGGGCGCAAAACTAAACATCTTTTGCCCGGTACTGCAAGAGTTCATTTGCGTGAATGATCGCGGCGGCCATGTCATCCATCGACATCCGTTTCGCCATCGCTTGACGGCGAATGCTTTCGTAAGCTTCGGCCTCGCTCAATCCTTGGCCATCCATCAAGATCGACTTGGCCTTCTGGATTCGCTGAATACCTGAAAGTTTGCGTTCCAGTTTGCGGATTCGCTTTTCGGTTTCGCGCTTCTCCAGCCAGATGCTGCGAGCGATCGTCAGATTGGTGAGCAGCCCAAAGGGACGGATCGGCCGTTCGATGACGGCGACCGCTCCGGCCTCCAGTACCAATTGAAGCGTGGATGGATCTTCGTAGCCCACGACGGCGATAAGCGTCGGTCGGATTCCGTCGCTGGACTTCAGCAGCCGCTGGATATCGCCCCGGACATCGTGCTCGACGGCAAGCAACATGACATCGCAGCTGTCAGTCCAGCATTCGGGGACCGGCCATTGCGTCTCGACCATGCAGCCAATGCGTCGCAGATGCTCAACCAGCCGGACACGCTCGCTGTCCGGCGGATGAACGACCTGAACGCGGAGGCCGCGAAGATCGCGAAGGATTTGGATCGCCACCAGCTGCTCCCCGCTCAGAACCTCAGTGGCTGATTGTTTGAAGGTCGTCGGCCGACCAATCGTCGAGGCTCTGTACAACGCAATAGGGGTCCGGCTTGATCCGAACACCGGGATTCCAGACCGTCTGGAATCGGCCAGATTTGTCCAGCCGGGCTATCCGCGGCCAGAGGTAAGTATGATTGTTTTCCGGATCGATCCGGACTCGTCCCTGCGGCGCGTCAAATTCAGAGTCGCGCAACTCCTTGAGCACCCTTTCCGGATCGTCCGACCCGCAGCGCGCCAGCGCGCGCATCGCCAGGTGAACCTGAAAATAGGCAGCTTCTGCAGCCGCCGGCACGGGAGCGTCCGGACCGTATTTGCGCTTGAAGCTTTCCACGAAACGGCGGGCGGAAGCCGACGACGAGGTTTCAAAGAACGGCGCGGCCGTAATGTGCCCCTCGGCGGCTTCGCGGTGCATCTCCGCAACTTCGGCTTCACTGGTCGTCAGGCTGGCGATCGGCATCTTGGCCGGATCGAAGCCGGCGCTGCGATAGGCCTCGTAGAAAGTTGACGTGCCCCGACCCACCACGGTCGAGAAGATGACATCCGGGGAGGTCTTCTTGATTTTCGCGATCACCTTTTCGAAGTCCCGTGGACGAGACTCGAGCGGGACGTATATCTCGTCCAGCACCTTGCCCCGCCCCTGCATGACGAAATCGGCCATCAGGCGATTGGACTCGTACGGATAGATGTAGTTGGACCCTACCAGCAGAAAGCGGTTGCCATAGGTCGACAGCAGGAATTTCGCCAATTGCAGGGAATTCTGGTTGGGCGCAGCGCCCGTGTAGATACAGTGCCGCGAATATTCAAAACCCTCGTAGAGCGTCGGATAAAAAAGCAAGCCGCGATGGCTTTCGACAACCGGCAGAACAGCCTTGCGCGTGCTCGACATATAGCATCCGAACAACAGCCGGATGCGATCAGTCTGAAACAGCCGCTCGGCAAGGCTGCGAAACTGCTTGGGATCGGACGCCGGGTCGTAAATGACGGGCTGCACCATCCGATCGAGCACGCCTCCGCCGGCGTTAATTTCGTCGATCGCGAGCAATGTCGCGTTCAACTGAGATTGTTCGACGGCGGAAGTAACTCCCGTCTGGGAGAACAGTACTCCTACGCGCCACGGAGCATCGGTGTTTTCGCTGAAACTCATCACTCTGACATGGACCAATTCATCGCAAGACGGAAGCGACCTTACGTCAGATTGCGGGAAACTCAAATCGCCATGCCAGAGCCGCTGTTTCCGCTCCCCTACCCCCGGCAGCAGACGCCGCCAACAGCGGGGAGTTTACGTGCGACCGGGATCTACAGTTCTGCTGCTGAGAACGATGAACGCCTGTTCGCCAAGCCTGAAATTCGCGACCTGCACCATCCCCAGCCTGGCATGGGCCTTCAGCGAGCGGGTATTGCTTGCGTTGACGAACAGGACGGCCTCCCTGCCAGGCAGGCAAGCGACGGCGTGGGCATACATCGCCTCGAGCACGCCCAGCCCTCGCGCGGCCTGATCGACGCAGACGGGCCCATAGACATAGGCGTCGGCGCTACCGGGCCAAACCCTTAGCATCGCGACCACCGGCGGGGCCGATGCCTGCGCCCGCTCGGACGTGAACAGCGCGCCGACGAGCTTCGGTCCGTCCATCGCCACGACGATCAGTGTCCCGCCTTCTATCCACTTCGTCACCGCGCCGACCGGCCAGTCGCCGTAGAGAGCGCCGCCCCGGCCGGGCGCATTCGCCGACAGCAGCGCCGAAATGGGTTCGGCATCTTCGATCGCCGCGGGACGCGTTTCAATCATGCTTGCAGGTCTGCAACTGTCATCGGCAGTTCCTTCATTGCCTTTCGAAAAAAGACCGAGTTTCATCCCGCAAACTTACATCGTCCACAGCCTTCTCCCATATGCCGATCGGGGACTTGGCACTATCCCGGAACGCTATCCATGGCATGGTCCGGCCGGCCCGAATTGTCTGCGCTAGAACGCACCTGCAAGCGTCAGCCTGATCGCCAAAGGCTCGACCGGATGCAGGACATAGTCCATGACGCCGTTCTGGCAGACGGCCGCAGGCGCCGTCTGAACCGGATAACAAAGATTGTAAAGGCTGTCAGTCTTGATCAGCGATCCATAGGCGTAGGTTATCTGGTTGGCCCTGGTGTTGAGCAGATTGAGTACGTCGAGCTGGATCCGCCACCCGTTTTCAAACCGATAACCCACGCGGCCATTGAAGATGCTGGTGGGAGGTGACCGGAAGGCGTTGTCTTCAGTGAGCGGGCTTGCACCCAGATAACGCCAGCGCAATGTTTCGAACCAGCCGGTCTTCTCACCGATGGTGATGCCGGCTGAAGCCACCATCGCCGGCGCATTGGGGATATAGTTGCCGGGAGCATTGCCGATCTGCGCCTGCGGATATCCGGCGAGCGATGCATAAAGCTGGGCCTGCTCGGTGTCGTAACCGACAAACCGGGCGTGCGACAACGCGAGATCGCCGTCGAAGGTCAGCCAGGAATACGGCTGATACTTGTTGGTCCACTCGACCCCATAGCGCTGGCTGGGCCGGCTGGCGGAAGTGTCGCCCGCATCGCCGTTGAACACGATCTCGGACGCCTGGTCGAGGATGAACACACTTACCGATGAATCAAGTCCCGGAACGATCTTGGTCCGGACGCCGACTTCCGCGCCCTTGGTTCGGACCAGCAGCGGCGAAGCGCCGAGTGGCGAAGAAACCGCGGTCGGATTTGCAACCCTGTCGACCGGCTCTTCCGTGATGGTGACACCGCGTGCATCGTTGCTGTGCATGCCGTAACCGGCCCCGAAGAAAAATTCCGTCTTGTTGAACGGGCCCACCGCCATGGTGAATTTGGGGCTGCCGATCCCGGAACTGACCTTGCCGGAATTGTTGGCATCGAACAGGGAATCAACATTGGCCCAATAGTAGTCGCCGCGCCATCCCATGGTGGTCCTGAGCCAGTCGGTCCAGTGAACCGTGTTCTGGACATAAACACCGACGCTCGCTTCCTCGACCTCGTCGCTGCGAACATTTGACAGGAACGAGCGTTGATAGGTGTCGGTCAGGCCAAGGTCGATGTCATCGTTTCGGGTCTGGACCCCGAACGTGGTTTCCATCAGCCGGCCGGCGAAGGTCCCATTGAGAGTTCTTGACGCATTCGCACCCGTCATCACCCGACTGTCGTGCTGGTGAAACTGGTCGCCTTGCGCCGGATTGGTCAAAAAATAAGTAAAATTGTTGAACAGATCGAGGTCGCTTTTGACGACATAGGCATTGGCCTTCCAGGATCCGGCGTCGTCGGTCCCGGCCATCCGCGCCGAGAGCGCAAAGCGGTCGGTGTTGCCGCCGTCGGTCGGATCTTCCTCGCCGTAAAGTCCGATCTGCCCCGACGTGATCGCCCGTTGCGGCACCTGGTCGGTTGAATTCCACCTGTTCGAATACGCCATGCCGGTGACGGAAAGCCCGTCTTGCGCCGTCCCCTGGCTGTAGCGCAGCAGACTATTGATCTTGCGCATGTCGTCGGGATTGACCCACGGTCCGTTGTACGCGCCGGCCTCGCCCGCAAACAGCAGCGTCCCCTCGCCGATTTTGGTCGAACCCATGCCGAAGAAGCGTTGGTAGCCGAAGCTGCCGACGGTCATTTCCGCAATGCTCTTGTTGACGCTGTCGATCAGGCCGATGTGGAGGTTGCCGGCCGAGCCGAAGTCACCCTCGTCGGCGAAATAAGGTCCCTTGCGAACCTCGACCGAATTGACCGTTTCCGGCATCAGCCAATTCAAATCCGAATAACCCTGCCCGTGAGCATGGGTGCGCATATTGATAGGCACGTCGTCGACCCAGATCGCCATGTCGGTGCCGTGATCGAGATTGTAGCCGCGCAGGAAATACTGGTTGGCCTTGCCCTCCCCGCTGTGCTGCGTCACGATCAGGCCGGGGACCGCCTCCAGGATCTCCCCGGGGCGGGTAACCGGACGGGCGTTGAGCTCTTCGCCGGTCGCGGTCATCTGGCTCGCCATATTCGGCGGCCCTGATGGCCCGGCGGCGACATTCGGAGCTCCCGATGGAATTATTGTCGACTGGGACGAACGATTTGAAGCCACCACGGGTTTCGAAGAACGCCGGTTGCGGGCGTTGCGGTTGACTGCCTGACGCGACTTCGCCGACCGACGCGGCGCCTCCACATGATGGTCGGCAACGTCGCAGGGCTTGTCGGGGAATTACTTGCCGGGGAGTCTCCGGGTTCGGCGAGGGCTGGCCTGGTGGCTTCCGGCCCGGACTGCGCATGGGCCGAGGCCGTATACAGGAATCCCGGCATCAGCACGGCAGCCAAAGCCAGTTGACGCAACTCATTTGACACGCGTAGCCCCCGCCCGCGCCGACAGAGGCGAAACGCCAGGCTTGCAATCCGCGGTTGGTCGTAGTCAGGCTCACAATCGCAGTTTAAGCATGACGCGCATCGTGCTCTTATCGAATGGTAAATAAGTATTGTCCACTTAGTATGATGTCAATCCATATTCATCATACTCGGGTATGACGAAAGGCAGGAAAATGCAGCGCATCACAATTACGCTCGACGACGACCTGATGGACGAACTCGACCAGATGATCGTCGAGCAGGGCTACCAGAACCGGTCAGAGGCGATCCGGGATTTCACCCGTGCGGGAATGCAGCAGGCCGCACAAAAAATGGGGAAGTCCGGCAACTGCGTGGCCGCGCTGATCTATGTCTACGACCACGCCGCGCGAGATTTGTCGCGACGCCTGGTGGAGAACTATCACGGCCATCATGATCTTTCGATGGCGACGCTTCATGTCCACCTCGACGATGACAACTGCATGGAAGTGACGACCTTGAGAGGGACCGGAGCCGAGGTGCAGCATTTCGCCGACCACATCATTGCCGAGCGCGGCGTGCGGTACGGCCGCCTCGTCATGATCCCCACCGAGGCCGGAAAGAAAAAAGCCGTTTCCCACAAAAAAGCCGGGCATCGACATCCGTGAAGCGGGAAGTTGCGGCGGCAGCCGCGCCAAAGCGCGGCAGTTTACGACGTGCGCTCGGCGCAGCGTTGATCATCTTCGGCTGCCTTGATCTGCAAGCGGCTGCGGCCGCGAATTTGCCGCGCATCGCGTCGATCAATCTATGTACCGACCAGCTTCTGATAAGCCTTGCGGACCCCGCGCAGATTATGGGATTGAGCCCCTATTCGCGCGATCCGGCCCGCTCATGGGCCGCCGCCCGCGCAAACTCGTTTCCGCGCCTCTCCGGGACGGCGGAGGACGTTCTGATCCTGCAGCCCGACGTCGTTGTGGCGGGCCGTTTCACCAAGCTCGCGACCCGGGAATTGCTGAAAGACAAAGGCGTTCACGTCGTCGAATTCGATGCCGCACGGTCGCTCGACGACGCCAGGAAGCAAATTCGCCTGATGGGTGACGTCACCCGGCATCCGGATCGCGCGTCAGCAGAAATCGACCGGCTTGACGCCGCGATTGCGCATCTGCGTCAGCTTGCGGCGCGCAAGCCCTATCGTGTGCTCGCGGTATCCCGACGCGGCTGGGTTTCCGGCCGTGACAGCCTGACCAGCTCTTTGCTGGCCAATGCCGGCCTGTCTAACGCCGCCAAAGACCTCGGGATCAAATCCGGTGGATTTGCATCGCTCGAGACTATTGTAAATCTCAAGCCGGATTTCATTCTGGTGTCAGATGACAGCGGTTTCGCCGAAGACGAAGGGAGCGCATTCCTGCTGCATCCAGCACTCGAGAGATTTTATCCCGCCACAAGGCGGATCGTGATTCCGGAACGGCTGACCGTGTGCGGCGGACCGATGCTGGCGGAGGCTACGGATCGTCTGGCTTCCGAGCTTGAGCGCGTGGACCGTTGAAGTGCTGATCTCGGGTGGCGGCCTTTTCATCGTTATCGCGGCGCTGGCGTTCGACGCGCTGATCGGGGACCCCGACTGGCTCTGGCGGCGACTGGGACATCCGGTGGCCCTGATCGGCGCCTTGATCGGATATCTTGACCGCAGATTCAATCGCGAAGACCGGTCGCAACGGCAGCGCAAATTGGCCGGCATCGCCAGCGCGGCCGCCATGGTCGCCGTATCGGGATCCGTGGGCGTTCTGGTGCAAACGACGGTGCAGCAGCTGCCAATGGGGAGTCTGGCG
>JAJYAH010000901.1 GCA_021779635.1 Pseudomonadota bacterium
AGATCACGCGCCTCAAGCTCGTCAGACGTCAGATGTATGGCCGCGGGAACATCGATCTGCTTCAGGCCAGACTAATCGGCGCAGAATAATCGGAGCTGCACCAAAGTTGCGTCAGAGCCAAATTTGGGAGCCGATTGACAAATTGCCCACGAATGGACAGGCTTTTACAATTTCAGTGATTGGCAAGCTGTCGGATGAAATCGGCGCGGTTGCGAAGCCCCTCCAATGAGCTCCAATGAGGTCGAAATCCCCGGGCCAGGCGTTGTGGCCGAGTTCACGATCCACAACGTCACTAGCCTGGCGCTTTGCCCGGCCACCATGTTCGGCAAGACTTTGCGGACACATCCCCCCGACCGTCTCCAGCACTTAAAAGATCTCCGCAAGGGCTTGTCCTGACGAAAACGCGGGAGGGGGATTGTTTTGAGCGCTGACGATCGCATGCCGGGCATTTGATCAGCGCGATCCTCGATCCCAACGTGCCCGTGGCCGGTTTCTACGAGATCGGTGCTTCACCGTCCCCATGCAACGCTACGCAAACCTCCTCCAGATATCGTTCAACGCAGCGGCCCCGTGTCTTCGCCCCGATCAAATCCGGCGAGCCAATCGTCATCGAGCCAATTCATCCCAGGGCATGCCGATCAACCTGACGGGAGGCGAGGAACGCAAGCGGCAAGTAACCGACGCGCTCAGCGGGTCCTCTAACAGATTGAACCAAACCGAGCGGGCGGCCGCCCAAGGCAAAATCTTCTTTGGCCAGCCCTTCGATGCCGGTGAGTCAATTATTCGAAGGAATCGCCGGCACTATCATGCGCTCTGAGCATAGAATGCTATAATTTCGACCGGCCGGCAAAACCGGCCGGTGCTCAAGGTGGCCGAGAATGTCTAATGCCCTCGTCGTTGGAGGCACAAGAGCGGTTGCTGGACAAGCGGAAATGCGCGCCGCGCAGTACGTGCGGATGTCAACCGACTATCAGCGATATTCGATCGAAAATCAGGCTGCTGTGATCGCGGCGTATGCGCAACTACACGGACTGCAAATCGCTCGCACCTACCGAGATGAAGGTCAAAGCGGGCTGAAGCTAAAAAACAGGGCCGGCTTGATTCAGTTGCTTGAGGACGTTCAGTCAGGCGAGTCCGATTTTCGTCACATCCTGGTCTATGACGTGAGCCGCTGGGGACGTTTCCAAGATACTGACGAGAGCGCCCATTACGAGTTCATATGCAAAAAGGCAGGCGTCAAGGTCGTGTATTGCGCCGAGAAATTCGACAACGACGGGACCATGATGGCCAGCATCATGAAGAACATCAAAAGGGTAATGGCAGCCGAGTATAGCCGTGATCTTTCCGTGAAAATACATACCGGTGCCTTGCGGCTGTCGAGCATGGGTTTCCGTGCGGCAGGAGAGGTCTGCTATGGGCTGAGACGGCAGTTGGTGGACGAAAATCAGCGGCCGAAAGCCGTTATGCAACGGGGCGACCGAAAATCCCTGGTAAGCGATCACGTCAAAGTAACACTTGGGCCGGCGAACGAAATTGCCGTCGTTCGATCCATCTTTCAGCAGTTTGTTGCAGGTGCGTGTCAGCGCGATATTGCACGTGACCTCAATCGACGGGGCATCCCGACCAAAACGGGACGTCCCTGGAATGGGCACGGAATTGCATGGATGCTTAAGAATGAATGCTATATCGGAAATCTGACTTACAATCGCACTTCGATCAAGCTCCGAGAGAAGCGCGTGCAGAATCCGCCTGCAATGTGGGTGAGATGCGAGGGATGCATCGAGCCGATCATAGAACGGGACGTGTTTTTGCGAGCGCAAAAGATCATGAGGGACCGACGTGTATGTCTATCGGAGCAGGAGACACTGAAGCGCTTGCGGATAACCGCAATGAGAAGGGGAAAGTTGAGCCCCAAGATCATTGATGAGACCGTCGGCCTTCCCTGCACCGCCACCATCATGCAGCGCTTCGGTAGCCTACGGGAGGCTTACAGACTGGTAGGTTACATTCCCAAACGCGATTGCGAGTACATCGAAGCACGACAGGGTTGGGCAGCCGTCAATTCGAAGTTGGCGTCAGAGCTTGCAGCGCAGATCCGGGGACGTGGCGGGGTAGCGGATGTCGACGGCGGCGGCTTGACCGTGAACGGGGCTCGAAAAATCTCGTTCCGGGTCGCCCGCTGGGTTCATGATGGATGTCCAGGGCATGTGCCGCACTGGTCGATGCACCGAAGATCCATTCTGCCCGCTGGTTGGGTTATTGCGATTCGCTTGGCCGAAAAAAACAAGGCGCTGCTCGACTATCTGCTGTTGCCAACGTCATCCGTAACAGGACCTCAGTTCAGGTTTTCAGAACGGGCTCGCGAGCGCTTGTCAATTGAGAGCTTCGAGGACTTTTCCGCGTTGGCGCGATCCTTGATGCGGCGCGTTTTGAATTACCACGTCTCAGAAACGTCCAGTGATCTCTCGCCGAAAGGCGTTAACGGCACAGCGGTAGAGCATGCTTCAACCACCATCCGACGCCGGCGGCGAAGACAGCCAGGAAAACGCACGTCCACGGGACGGAAGGACGAGCGAAGGCTCTCAAGGAAAGCGCGTAAAGGTAAGCCCCGATAAACAGGCCGTAACGCCTCGGAGGGCAATCCGACGACGTAGGTCGCGACCACGACCCGGTCTGCCCTTTACTTCGGTCAGGCGCCCGGGTCACTGACTTTCAAAACGCCTTAGCGACATCCTGAAGATGTTCGAACAGATGACGCAACCAAACTGAAGATCAAGCCTAGCGTAGGCCGGCTCCGGCCCCGGCACATGATTGCCAGGATCTCGCCGCCAACGGATCGAACTATCGGCCTTATTCGCTATACTACTGACGTTGTCTTTGGGGAAACGTCAGATGCGTACAGTCATCCAAAT
>JAJYAH010000125.1 GCA_021779635.1 Pseudomonadota bacterium
GGTCGAAATGCAAATGCACCGCGGCCACCACGACATCCAGCTTCTCCAGGCTTGAATCCGGCAGGTCGAGACGGCCGTCCCGGAGGATATCGACTTCGATACCCCTGAGGATCGTGAAGTTTTTGAATTTCTCGTTGAGCCGGTCGATTTCGTGTATCTGGCGCACCAAACGCGCCGGATCGAGACCATGCGTCATGGCGACACGCCGGCTGTGGTCGGTCAGTGCGATGTATTCGTAGCCGCGCGCCTGCGCCGCTTCTGCCATCCCGGCGATGGGGACCGTGCCGTCGGTCCAGTCCGAGTGCACGTGAAGGTCGCCGCGCACATCGGAGAGTCTTACGAGTTCGGGCGGTTTTCCGGCCTGCGACGCCGCGATTTCGCCGCGGTCCTCGCGCAACTCCGGAGCGATGTATCCGAGCCCAAGCTTTTGGCAGACGTCTTCCTCGGTAGCGCCGGCGATCCGCCGTTTGCCGGAGAATAATCCGTATTCGTTCAGCTTCCAGCCGTGTTGATTGGCGAGCCCGCGCAGCGCGATGTTGTGGGCCTTCGAACCGGTGAAATATAGCAGTGCGGCGCCATAGCTTTCCTCGGGCACCGCGCGAACATCGACCTGCAGACCCGAGCGCAGCATCACAGCGGTGCGCGTCGATCCACGGCCGACGACTTGCGCGACGTTTTCGTACTCGATCAGCCTGTTACCAGCCGCGGCGCCGTTCTTCGCGGTCACTAGCACATCCAGGTCGCCGACCGTATCGCGACGCCGACGATAGCTGCCGGCAACGACAACGCGGCCGCTACCGCGCAAATATCCCACCAGCGCCTCAGCCTCGGCTTCGGCGACCGCGAGCTTGAACCGCTTGGCCGGTTGCGGCTTTTCGAGCGCGCCGAGCAGTTTCTTCTCGATCACGGGACCGAACCCGCGAAGCTCGCGCAACCGTCCGGTCTTGATGGCCTTGCGAAGGTCGTCGAGGGTGCGCACTTTGAGCTTGTCATAGAGCAGCTTGAGGCGCTTTGGGCCCAGTCCGGGAAGCGCCGCCATGTCGCCGAGTTCGCCAGGGAGCTTTCTTTTCAGCGTGTCGAGCAGACCGAAATGCCCGGTCTTGACGATATCGGCTATCTTGCCGGCCAGATCCTTGCCGATCCCGGGCAACTCGGACAGATCACTGCCCGACTTCAGCAACGCGCCGGCAGCCTTCGGCAGTCCTTCGATGACGCGCGCGGCACGGCGATAGGCGCGAACACGAAACTGGTTTTCTCCGCCGACCTCAAGCAGTTCGGCAGCCTGATCGAACATGGCCGCTATTTCCGCATTCTGCACGGGCATGTCAGCGACCTATGAAGAAGCCAATGTGCAATAACCCGGTGGACCTGTTTTGGCTGAAATGAGCCCCGTCGCGGTCCAGCCGTCGCCGACGGGAAATATCAAACGCGCAAGCCATGCTTTCCCAGCAACTTTACCGTGCTGGCCTGTGGTCCCTTTTCGCCGATCTCATCGACGAACAAGACGCGGGTACCCACAGTCAGTTTCGAGAATTTTCCGTCAAGGACACTGTCTCGATGGAAATAAATCTCCTGGCCATCACCTGAGCGCAGAAATCCAAAATTCCCCGCGGGATCAAAGCGCACGACGGTGCCGATCGCTTGACCCTCGTGGCTTTTGATCATTCCCTCCATGCGCCGCGCGTTATCCTGAAGTCGTCGGCGTGCCCGCTTGAACGCGTCATTGATGGCGAACGTCAATTCGCCGTGTCGCTCGTCTGCCTTCGGTGTCCGCCCAATATTGACTTCACGCCCATCGGGCAGCACCAGACGGATATTGATGTCGTACAGGCCGCCGGTTTGATGGCGAAGGCCGGGACCTTTCACGACGATCCTGCAAGCTGTAATGCGGCCATAGCGCTGCTCAAGTTTCCTCACATGGTCCTCGATCAGTTCCTGAACCGCAGGGCTGACGACCATCTCCTGGAATTCCACTTCAACCGGCGTTTGCATCACTCTCTCCACGGAATAATAGGCGCAACGGCTCTCAGTGAAACATGCATATCGCGAGCATATTTAGTGCGAGGCGATGCCGCCCGTGAGATGCTTCTCGATTTCAAAGATCGGATGCTTGGTCAAATCCTTGTTGATCTCCGCAACGATGCAGGATTTCACATCCGGATGAAATGCAAGCCGCAATTCTGCGAGGGTTCGCGGAGGAGCCACGACGATCAGCTCCTTCACCTTGCTGGCCCGGATAAGCCCTTCCATGGCTGCGGCGACCATGCGAACGAAGTGATGCTCCTCGAGCTCGTGCCAATCGGTTGGCTCTACGGCGCTTCTGCCACCTGTCCGCGATCCCTTGCTGATGCGGCCTGGCCGCTCAGTGCCTTGCTCGTGGCTGGGCGGATTTGGGTCCATGAAGACCCTCTCAGCCCTCAAATTCGGGAATTTCGTATCGCCGTGGTTGCGCAAGAACAGAGCCCTTCGGCCATCGCCGACAAACACCAACGCATTATGCGGAATTTTGAGATCCATAGGTCCTCCGGGTTCTATGATAGGCGGGACGCCAGTCCCGCGACGCATAAATCAGCTCGGTTTTTTTTCTAAACAGATGCACTTCGGCTCATGAATAACGCCGAAGTCAAAGCCATCGTTAAGATACTATCGTCAGCTTGTCCTTGACATTTTTCACGCCGGAGGCCGACCAGGCCGCATTCTCGACCGCAAATTTCTCATCCCAGTTGCGAACCTTGCCTTCAAGCAGGACTTCATCATCGTCGCGGACGGTGACGCTTATGTCCTTGGCTTCGATTTCGGCGTGGCGCCTCAGGGCCGCTTCGATCTTCTTCTTGACGTTCTCGGGCTTCGCATGCGGCTCTATTTCGATGTTGTTGACGACGCTGCGCACCCCTGACAGCCCTCGGACATCGCGCTCAGCGGAGCTCTTTTGATAGTACCAGTTGACCTTGCCCGTCAAAGTCACCAGTCCATCCCGCACCGTGACCTGGATTGTATTGCTCGGAACGACGCTGTCCCACGACAGCACATTGATCACGCGTTTTGCGATCTCATCGTCGGACGTCCTTTCATCCGAAGAATGGCGAACTTCGATCTCATCCGCGATTCCATGCACGCCCTTCACCCGACGCACCGCAGATATTGCCGCCAGCTTCTGCGCATAGCTGGCGACATGTCCGGTGAGCGTCACAATGTCCTGATCCACGGCTACGCCGATATGAGCTGGATCGACGATGGGTTCATAAGCGAGTTCGTCGAGGATATCGTCACGCAGCTTCAATTCACTCATGATTGCCTCCTGAGTACTAATTGGCGCCAGATTGCCCGCCTTCGTCAGCCAAGGCGTTGATGCAGGTCAAAGCCGTCCGAGGGTTCCCCTAAGGGAGAGGCTCCTTCATCCAGCGCACGATCTTCGGCCAATATTCTTCAAGCGTCCGCTTACCCATGAAAAGGCCGAGATGATTGCTCGGGGCAATCTGATGGCAGAGACGATCCGGCCTGGTTCCTACCAGCCGCTCCACAGCCAACAATTGTTCCGGGGCAACCACTTCGTCAACGCTGCCGGCAAGAAGATACATTGGCACCCGCAGGCGCCCGAGGTCGATCTTTTGTCCCAGCGCAACGAAGCTTCCGGTAGCGAGTTCGTTGCGCTTGTATAGCTTCTCGACGACTTCGAGATAGTAGGTGCCGGGCACATCGATGGTCCAGGCATTCCACCTGTTGAAGATGGCTTCGAGCTGCTTGAATTCTGGCGAACCGGTCGGCTCAAGCATCTGCAGCGATTCACGGATATCATTTGCGTCGACGGTGTCGTTGCCCCAGAGTGTTGCGACATTGCGCCCGATCACGCGGCCATCGCCGAGATCAACCAGGCTCTGAAACGTGACCAGGGGAGTAGCCGCGGCGGTAGCCGACAATTCGGATTGCCCCGCGGCGATATCAACCGGCGTGCCGGCCATGACGAGCCTGCGTACCTTGGCCGGGAAGCGGCAAGCATAGACCAGTGACAACCAGCCTCCCTGGCAAAGCCCGACGAGATCAACCAAACCACCGAGATGATCGACAAGGACATTGAGATCGGCAAGATAATCATCAATTCCGAGAAATCGCATGTCGGGAGTGGCCGAGCGCCAATCGGCCATGAACAGCCGTTCAATTCCTTCGCCGCGGAGGGCAGCAACAAGACTGTGACCTGCAGCAAGATCGGCAAGAACGGCTCCATGCAGCGCGAACGGTGTGCACAGGAGGGCCGGAACGCCGCTTTTGGCTACGGTAAAATCACGAAGCCGGACTGTATGCAGCTCAAGCGCAATCTCGCTGGGCGTGGCGCCTTCCGGCTCCTTCAAGGTACCGTCGCCGTCAGCATCAAACCCCAGGAACTGCGCCGCGATGGATGACGCCGTTTCGACCGCAGATGCAGCGGTAAGCGCCGGCCAGAAGAACGCCGCGTATGGGAATTGACCTCCGGGATGCCGATGCATTTGATATAACAGTGCCCACTTTATCGCCAATGATTTGAGCCAGATCAATTTATCCCGTCATTCCTGCAGCCGGGCAGACCGCATGGCAACCAAGAGCGCCGGCATCCTGATGTACCGCCGTGGTGACGCCGGCATTGATGTTCTGCTGGTCCATCCTGGCGGACCTTTTTGGCGTAACCGCGATCTTGGCGCCTGGTCGATCCCGAAGGGGGAACTGGACGATGGAGAAGACCCAGAGGCCGCGGCCCGGCGTGAATTCAAGGAAGAGCTCGGCATAGCTGCCATTGGTTCAATCCGGCCGCTTGGCCAAGTGCGCCAGCGTGCCGGAAAAATAGTTCAAGCATATGCGCTGGAAGGCAATCTTGACGTGTGCCGCCTGCACAGCAACGACGTCGCCATCGAATGGCCCCCGCGAAGTGGCCGCACCATGTATGTTCCCGAGATCGATCTCGCGGCGTGGTTCGTTATTCCCCTCGCCCGAGAAAAGATCCTCGCCGGTCAGCGGCCGTTTCTCGATCGCTTGGAGTCACTCTGTGATGGCCGATCGCCATCAATTGGCTGACTACGATATCGCCTTCCATCTTTGAGCAGATCGCGCACGTCGAGGGTTCAGTATGCTGGCTGGTCGCTCACTCCTCATGCGGTCGCTCCGCGATTTACCGACAAAAGCTCCGAGGTGGCTCATTCTCTTGCCCGGTTCCGGACCCCAGATGGCGCAGACCGCGCGCTATCCGACCTTTGCCCATTCCTCATCTTCAGGCGACCTGAACGAGAGCCCGGACATGGCATCAAACAAATAGATGTGGTCGTGGACCAGCTTGACGCCGCTGACGTTTTCGGCGGCCACAACAATCGCCTTCCGGAAACGCTCATCGGTGATGATGCCGCTGAGATGCACGATTCCATCGCGGGCTATGACCCCGAGCTGCGCTGGCTGCCATTCATTTTTCTCAAGGGCCGCGATCACACGCTCCCGAATCTGATCGTCGTCGGCCGTCGGTGCCGAAATATCTCGAGCCAGGCTTGCCACCGCACGAAGCAGGTCAGAGCGCGTCACAATGCCGACAAGCGCTTCTCCGCGCACGACGGGCAAACGCTTGACGTTCTGCCGTTCCATCAATTGCACGATATCCTCGAGCAACATGTCCCCAGTCGCGGTACGGAGATCCACTGCCGGTGTCATGATCTCCCCGACTTTGCGACCCTGCTCGTGTACGAACTCGGATGCAGACGGGCCTGGGCCGAAAAGGAATTTAAGCCACCGACCTCGCTTTCGTTGCGTCCCGATTTCGCTGCGGCGAATGAAATCGCCTTCCGAGATGATGCCGACTAGCTTGCCGGCATCTCCAACCACAGGGAGACCACTGATGTGCTTTTGCAACATCAGATTTGCCGCCTCGAGAATGGGCGTCTCGGCTTTCACCGTGGTCACCTTGTGGGTCATGATTTGGTGTACGCGCATTTGGAGCCTCCGTACCTTAACCGATGGGGATTGCAACAAAACTGGTCGATCACCGCGCCTTATGCGAATCAGAATCGCGTGTTTCGACTGACGCGGGATTCGTCCACGATCTTGCGAACGTCCGAACGTCGGCAGGCGGAGCACCGCGGCCGACATCCGCGCGGCTACTCGGATCGATTTCAACGACGCCCTCCTCATCCACTACGGCCGCCGGCAGGCGCCAGTGTGAGACCAGGAATCGATGGACAATCTATGATCGTATCCGCTGCCGCGAACTGCTCGCCGCGGCTTCCTGCATTCCCGACATGCGTATCAATGCTGAGAACGACAGAAACGTCGGAATGGATAGAAACGCGACCATCAGAACAGAGGACGTCATGTGTCTCTCCCTAGCTGGAACGACGTTCACAGTACTTCGATACATCAGTCGGACCTTGCGTTAGGTCAAATTGATCGAGGAAATCCAAAAGCTCTTATCGCTGGAATGCCTGTCCGCGATGCGCCGTAGGCGCATCGCGGGGCTCGGCGATCACGCGCCTTCGCTAAATCTTTTTTAATGTTGTGCGCTCGCTCCAAGTGGTTGAATTCGGGCAGCCCGGCGCGCGGAAGTTAGTAGATAACCTACGAGGGGACTAATCGATCCGGGCCTAATCGCGAGCTTTGATACGTGTCAATAGTTCGACAGAGGGAGCGCGTATTGATGCATCATAAATCACAGGCTCGATTGAGCAATTTATGAATCCTGCGCCATTGATCGGAACAGTCGTATCGGTTCGAGGTGCCGTCGTTGATGTCGATTTCGACAGCGAAATGCTGCCGCCCATCAATACCGCCCTGATCGTCGAATGGGATCGGCCTGAACGTTTGCTACTCGAAGTGCACGGCCACGTCGATCCGATTACCGTCCGCTGTATCGCCCTTCAGGCCACCGCGGGGCTGGCGCGCGGAACAAAAGTGCGTGCGACCGGCGCGCCTATTTCGATCCCAGTCGGAGATGCGGTCTTGGGACGCCTTCTCGATGTCGTCGGAACGGTTCGCGATCGCGGGCCCGCTCTCCCGGCTGATATCCCGCATCGCGGGATCCACAATGCACCACCGACGCTCGACGAAGAGACCTCCAGCAGCGTGGTCTTCGAGACGGGGATAAAGGTGATCGATTTGCTTGCGCCGCTCGCCCAGGGCGGCAAAGCCGCGATGTTCGGTGGGGCCGGTGTCGGCAAGACCGTGCTGGTCATGGAACTGATCCATGCCATGGTCGAGAAATACAAGGGTATCTCGGTCTTTGCCGGGGTCGGCGAGCGTTCCCGCGAGGGCCATGAGTTGCTAACCGACATGCAGAGCTCGAGAGTCCTCGCTCGCACGGTGCTCGTTTATGGGCAAATGAACGAGCCGCCCGGAGCGCGGTGGCGGGTGCCGCTTACCGCGTTGACAGTCGCGGAGTATTTTCGCGACCAAAAGCATCAGAATGTGCTCTTGTTGATGGATAATGTCTTCCGCTTCGTTCAGGCGGGAAGCGAATTGTCCAGCCTGCTGGGACGTCTACCCTCCCGCGTAGGCTATCAACCGACTTTGGCGACCGAGGTGGCCTCACTCCAGGAGCGGATTGCTTCGGTTGCCGGGGCGGCCGTCACTGCGATCCAGGCCGTCTACGTTCCTGCCGACGACTTCACCGATCCGGCCGTGACGGCTATATCGAGCCACACGGACAGCATCATCATGCTGTCGCGCAGGCTGGCGGCGCAAGGCTTTTACCCGGCCATCGATCCACTTGGCTCATCTTCCGTGTTGCTTGATCCGCTTGTCTTGGGCCACGAGCACTATCTCATCGCCGAACGAGTCCGAGAGGTGCTCGCTCGATTTAAAGACTTGCAGGACATCATTGCGCTTCTCGGGGTGGAAGAGCTCGGCGCAGATGACCGGCTGATCGTCAAGCGGGCCCGGCGTCTGCAACGTTTCCTCAGTCAGCCATTCACGGTCACGGAGGCTTTTACCGGCATGTCGGGCTGCAGCGTCTCGCGCGCCGATACGATCGCCGGCTGTCGCGCAATTCTCGACGGCGAGACCGACGATTGGGCCGAGAGTTCGCTTTATATGATCGGAATCTTGGATGAGGCGCGCCAAAAGGAGGCTGCGGCAGCCAGAAAGGAAAGCCCGTCGTGAGGCTGCGCATTGTCACGCCGCTCGCGGTTGTCATTGATGAAGAGGGAGTTGTTGCCGTGCGCGCTGAAGACGCCACAGGCAGCTTCGGGATATTGCCTCATCATGCAGATTTCCTCACCAGCCTCGCGATTTCTGTCGTGAGTTGGGAAAGCGGCGACACAACGCGCCATTATTGTGCCGTGCGCCGAGGTGTCCTTACCGTGCGTAGCGGGCACGATATCGACGTTGCGACCCGCGAGGCCGTACCCGGGGACGATCTCGCTACTCTGGATGAAACGGTCCTCGGGCGATTCCGCGCCGATAGCGAAGCCGAGCGGACGGAACATACCGAGAGCACCCGCCTGCACCTCAATGCAATTCGACAGATCATGCGCCAGCTTCGGCCGGACCAACGCGGCGGTTTGGAGATGTTCTCGTGACCGCGCCGGGGCAAGCACCACCCCCCGACGCCGGGGCAGGGCGCGACGAGCACGATCCGCTCCTCAGGGTAGTTCGGCTGCGTGGCAAGCGTTACACGCGCTGGCTGCGCGAGGGTGACCCGTCGGTGACGCGCAGGCTCGCCCAGATCGGTGTGCTCGGATGGATCATCGTTGTACCGCTGCTGATTGGCATCTTTGCTGGCCGCTGGCTCGATCAGAAATTCAACTCGGGACTGTTCTGGACCGGCCCGCTCCTCATGCTTGGGTTGGCGCTCGGATGCTGGTCCGCCTGGAAATGGATGCAGAGCACATGAGCATTCCTTTGTTCTATCCGCTTCCGGCCTGGGCCGTGCTTCTCGGCCTTGGCGCCCATTTTGGGGTCGGATTCGGACTCGGTATTTTGTATTTTCGCAGCCTGTGGTGGAGCACCCGCCGGTTCGCCGGAAGCATGGCCGCGACCCTAGCTCTGATGATCGGCCGGTTCGCTCTTCTCGGGGGCGTGCTGACACTGGCGAGCCTTCAGGGCGCGCTACCGCTGCTCACCGTGGCGCTCGGCGTGCTGGCCGCTCGCTCCGTGGTCATGAACAGGGTTCGAGAGGCCACGCCATGACCTCGCCGCTCAGCAGCGTCGCGCTTTTCCATCTGGGGCCGATGCCGATCACCGCCGGTGTCGTGACAACCTGGATCATCATGCTGGCCCTGGCTCTCGGCGGCTTCCTCGCCACCCGCCGCCTCTCCCTCATCCCCTCGGCGACCCAGGCGGCCTTCGAACTGGTTGTCGATACCGTGGACAGCCAGATCCGCGATACGATGCGGATCGAACCCGCTCCCTATCGCGCCTTCATCGGCACCCTGTTCGTCTTCATTTTTATCGCCAACTGGTCCTCGCTGGTGCCAGGCGTCGAACCGCCGACCGCACATCTTGAAACCGACGCCGCGCTGGCTTTTCTGGTTTTCATTGCGGTGATCTGGTTCGGCATTCGCGCGGGCGGCGTGCGAGGCTATCTCTCGACCTTTGCTTCACCGAACCCGATCATGATTCCACTGAATTTCATTGAGAGTCTGACGCGAACGTTCTCGCTGCTCGTGCGACTGTTCGGCAACGTGATGAGTGGCGTCTTTGTAATCGGAATTGTTCTCTCGCTCGCGGGCCTATTTGTACCGATCCCGCTGATGGCGCTCGATCTTCTGACCGGCGCGGTGCAAGCCTACATCTTCTCGGTCCTGGCCATGGTGTTTATTGCCGGAGCGGTGAACGAGGGACAGACCGATACGAACACCTCCAGCCAAAGGATGCCGCCATGAACTGGTTAGCTTTCGTTAGCATCATCTCTGCCGCCGTAGCGGTTTCTTTTGGGGCAATCGGCCCGGCACTTGCCGAGGGGCGCGCGGTCGCGGCCGCCATGGACGCCATCGCCCGCCAGCCGGAAGCCGCGAACACCATCTCACGCACGCTATTCGTCGGGCTTGCGATGATCGAGACCATGGCGATCTACTGCCTGGTGATTGCGCTCCTTCTGCTGTTCGCTAACCCATTGCTGAAATGATGCCATGACCATTGATTGGTGGACGCTTGGTATCCAGGCTGTCAACGTCGTCATCCTGATCTGGCTGCTCGCGCGGTTTTTCTGGCGCCCGGTCGCGGCGATCATCGAGCAGCGCCGCGCAACTGCGCAACAAATTCTGACCGACGCAGAAGCCAAGCGCAGCCAGGCGACCGGTGCACTCGCACAGATCGAACGGACGCGCGCCGGTTTCGACAAGGAGCGAGACACAATCATTGCCGCAGCTCACAAAGTTGCAGAAGAAGCGCGTACCACGCTGCTTGCCGCTGCCGCCAAAGACGCAGCGGCGCTGGAGGCCTCTGC
This sequence comes from Pseudomonadota bacterium, assembly GCA_021779635.1. The sequence continues at coordinate 10,391 of JAJYAH010000125.1, forward strand.
GAGGATGGCGATTGAAAAAGAGCGAGCCGCCGCCGAGGCCGTCTGGATCGAGCGGGCCAACCTGCTCGCGGTCGAAATCGCCCGCCGTCTCGTTGCCCGCCTTGATGGCCCGGTAGTAAGCAACGCCTTTCTCGACTGGCTGCTTCAGGAGATTCGGGGGCTTCCGGAACATACGCGCAACGCCGTCGCTGCCGACGGCGTCGTGCTCGAGGTGATTGGTGCGTCCCCGATCGCGCCGGCAGACCAGGAGCGCTATCGGGAATTGATCAGCGGGGCATTCGGAGTTCACCCGCAGATCAACTTCGAAGTCGACGCCGCGCTTATCGCCGGCCTTGAACTGCGCGGCCCTCACCTTGTCGTTGCCAACAGTTGGCGCGCCGACCTCACGAGAATTCTTGCGGACCTTGCGCATGAAAAGCAATCCTGACAACCCCGCGGACGTCTGGCTCGAGCAAGCTCGCGCAAAGCTCGGCACCATGTTGTTCGGACCGCGAACCGAAGAGACCGGCCGGGTGGAGGAGGTCGGGGACGGTATTACGCTGATTTCCGGACTGCCTTCCGTCCGGCTCGACGAGTTGTTGCGCTTCGACAAGGGACAATTCGGCTTCGCCCAAGTGCTTGAGCGCGACCGGATCGGCTGCGTACTGTTTGACGATGTAAACGCGATCGAGGCCGGCGATACCGTGCGCGGCACGGGCGATGTCGTGCGCGTGCCGGTGGGACCGGCGCTGCTCGGTCGCATCGTCGACCCGCTCGGCCGTCCGCTCGATGGCAAGGGACCCGTCGTCTCGGATAGGCTGGAACCGATCGAGCGGCCGGCACCCGATATCATCGATCGCGATCTGGTGACCCAGCCCGTTCAGACCGGCCTTGTGGCGGTCGATACTCTGTTCGCACTTGGCCGAGGCCAGCGTGAGCTTATCATCGGTGACCGCGCTATCGGCAAGACCACCATCGCAATCGATACCATCATCAATCAGAAGACAAGCGACATGGTCTGCGTCTATGTCGCCATCGGTCAGAAAAATTCAAGCGTCCGCCGCGCCATCGACGCGATCACGACCTTCGGTGCACCCGAGCGCTGCATTATCGTCGTGGCAGGATCATCGAGCTCACCGGGATTGCAATGGATCGCTCCCTTTGCAGCCTTCACCATGGCGGAATACTTTCGTGATCGCGGTCAGCATGCCCTGATCGTGGCCGACGACCTGACCAAGCACGCGGCAACCCACCGAGAGATTGCGCTGCTTACCCGGCAGTCGCCCGGTCGGGAGGCGTACCCTGGGGACATCTTCTATCTTCATGCGCGGCTTCTCGAAAGAGCCGCCAAGCTATCCGAGGAAAAGGGAGGCGGCTCGCTAACAGCGCTGCCGATCGCCGAGACAGATGCGGGCAATCTCAGCGCCTACATTCCGACCAATCTTATTTCGATCACCGACGGTCAGATTGTACTCGATGCCAAACTCTTTCATGAAGGGCAGAAGCCGGCAATCGACGTCGGAACCAGCGTCAGCCGGGTCGGCGGCAAGACCCAGGCGCACGCGCTTCGGGAGGTGGCAGAGACGTTGCGCCTCGATTATGCCCAGTTCCTCGAACTGGAGACTTTTACCCGTTTTGGCGGAATGCCGGACGTGCGGGTCCGCAGTCAACTCGCCCGCGGCGCACGAATTCGCGCGATTCTGGACCAACCGCAACATGGTCAGCTGCGGCTTGCCGACGAGGTCGCCTTGGTTTTAGCGGTGCAATCCGGCATTTTAGATCCGCTGCCGGTACCGATCGTGGCTATGTTCCGGCATGGTCTGCCCGAGACGCTTGACCGCGATGTCCCGCACATCGTCCGACGCATCCAGGAAACCGGCATGCTCGACGACGCCGGA
>JAJYAH010000126.1 GCA_021779635.1 Pseudomonadota bacterium
AGCATGCGCGTGACGATCGTCGCGTCGAAATCCGGAACGTAGCCTTCGAGCGTCGAGGAGCCGTTCATCATCGGCACGCCGGCCAGCATGATGTTGTCCTTTAGCGCCACTACCTTGCCCTTCAGCTTGCCGCGCGCGGCGCCTTTGACGGTGGCCTTGCGGTACCAGGCATTGCGCGGGTTTTCCTCCGGCCCCGGCCGGTAGCCGGGCGTCCGCGGGTATTTGACGACCGGGACTTCGTCCGGCATCGCAGCGACGGCGTTGTAGGCATCGACCGTACCCTGCATCAGTCCGCGGAACGAGGTGACATCCTCATCGGTCAATGCCAAACCGCAATATTCGGCGACGGCACGCAGCTGATCGGGGGTTGGAAGCGCTACTGACACGATGTCTCTCCTGTTTCTTGACGGCTTGGATCGCTTGAAGAGACCGCCAGGCTCGCCATCGTTACGAGCAAATGCTCGTACGCCGCCGAGACGCAAATCTCATCCGGATCACTAGAAACGGAAATGTTTTCCTTTTCAAGTATTATTTCGCACTACCCGTTTGATGGCGCCCCTATACGCCGTCAGAACCTTTTGATCAGCTTGAAATCGAGGCCATCGGCCTCGGCAAGATAGATCGGCATGGAAGCAGCGCCACGGCGGATGCCGACGCGTCCTCTTGCGCCATCATAGTCCACGTTCATCGCGCTCGCGAGCAACGGCTTGATGGCCAGCGATCCCGCCCGCGATGCGACCGTCTCGAGAAACCGTAATCCCTCATAGTTCGACTGCCCGACAGAGCCGAGCGGCGGCGCGTAGCGGCCGAATGAAGCCTCGTATTGGCAGCGAAAAGCCTCGTTCTCGCGCGTGGCCATATCCACGAAATAGCCGGATGCACAGAACAAGTTTTCGGTGTTGTCGGCGCCGATTCCAAACAGGACGGTTTCATCCATCGCGCCCGCCAGACGAAGCATTTTCGTCGCCAGGCCTTGCTCGGCAAAAGCACGATTGAAAACAATGCTGTCGGTGCCGATCAGCGAAATAAGAACGACGTCCGGCTTTGCGGCTCGGATCCGCGCAATATGCGCGCTGTGATCGTGTTCGCCCAGCTTGACGAATTCTTCGCCGACCACGCGCCCGCCCGCCCCGGCGATATATTTCTTGGTCGCCCGGTGGGAGAGCCAGGGCCAGACGTAGTCGCTGCCAATCAGGTACCACCGCGTCGCCTTCTTGACGTTCGCCAGCCACTCGATGGCGGGACGCGATTGAGCCCGCGGCGTTTCGCCGATCGCCATCACGCCCGGCGTTCTCTCGCCACCCTCATACACCGGCGTGTAGACATAGGGAATTCGGCCGGCGACGACCTTCCTGAGCGCAACCCTGACAGCGCTGATGTGCGATCCAACAATGATGTCCGCATCGCTGAACGCGACCACCTCGGATGCGGTCCGGACGACATCCTCGATGTTGCCCCCGGCATCATGGAAGACGACCTCGATTTCACGTCCCAGGATGCCGCCACGCTGGTTGATCTCCGAGACCGCCAGCATGGTGCTATTGGTGGAAGCCGGTCCCCAGATTCCCGCGGGACCGCTGAACCCAACGAAATTAGCGATCCGGAGCTTCTTGCGATCGCGACGCTGCCGGACAGGATTCGCCCGCGGCGTCTGCGTCAATGAGCCCCCGCCCGACCAGGACGGACCCCTCAACAGCCAATCCGGCGGCATTAGTACATTGCCGGTATTTCCTATTTGCATGGCTGAGAGCACCTGGCTCTCCTTTCGGCTTTGCAGGTCGGCGCGAGACCAGCGTATCGCGCCGGCTGAAATATCCTAGTGGAAAATATTGAATATTCAACGATTCGCGTGCATACAGAACAAGCAAAGTCGCTCAATAATCATCCACAAACCTAGGACATAGTCCAAAAGCGGTGGCCAGATTGCCTAGTAAACCTATCACCGAGCACCTCGCTTATCTGCTGGCGCAGGCAAACCGGGAAATCAATCGACAGCTGGACGCACGCTTCCGGACGGAAGGCGTGCCGGTAGAACAGTGGCGCATTCTGAAGGTCCTTTCGGACGGCGAGGGTCATTCGATGGGTGAGCTTGCGGAAGCGGTGCTGCTTAATCATCCGACCCTGACCAAGATGGTCGATCGCATGGTGTCCGACTCCCTGGTTTACCGTGTCCAGGATGCCGAAGACCGGCGCAAGGTGCTGATGTTCAGCTCCGATCGTGGAAAGGAATTGACTCAGCGCTTGAATTCGCTTGCGCAGCGACAGGAGTCCTACATCGCCGAAAGTTACGGCGACAAGGCGACTGCGGAGTTGAAGCGGCTGCTGGAAAGCCTGATTGAGAAGGCGAACTGAACGTTCAATCTTGGCGACAAGGTGGAGCATATTGGTCTCTGCCGTCTTAAAAGCAGGTGAGATAGATTTCACGATCGATGCACCGACCGTGTATTTCCGATCCACCGTGTCGCCGGGCCGCCACGCGGCCGCGTTGGGCAAGAAGCATATACGCGTCAAACTCCTCGAAACCGAAATCGGCAGCGATTCAGCGGATTCGCGAGCGGCGATTCCGGCGGCATTCTCCATCAGGCGGATTGACTCATGTTCTGTCCCCTCATTCCGAAATCGTTCAAGGTACGATCCGTTGCAAATTCCGTTCCAAATGCATCGTCGGCCAGTCAGGCAACCTCGCCAAAAAATTTCGCATAGCCGCCGGGTACGTTGCCGATGTGCTTTCTGACCCGGATTGCAGGTTGAGATGACCGATGCGACCGTGGATCTGGCGCGCGTAACGCGGCATCGACCGTCGGTCAGACTTCCGTTCTCTTGCCCAAACCAGCCATTTCGGCCGCTAGGACACGATCCGCACCGGCAAGGCGCGGATACCACGGATGAAGCTCGAATAGAGCCGCTGCGGCGCGCCAACAATCTCGAAACGAAGATTCCGTTGCAAGATCTCTTCCCAGAGAATCCGCAATTGTTGCTCGGCAAGCCGATCGCCGACACAGCGGTGGATGCCGGCGCCGAACGACAGATGCTGCCGAGGCTTGGCCCGATCAATAATGAATTCATCGGCGCGATCGATCTTTTCCTCGTCGCGATTTCCGGAAATATACCACATCACCACCTTGTCGCCCTTGGAGATCCTGCGGCCGGCGAATTCGACGTCATTGCGAGCGGTACGGCGCATATGCAGCACCGGCGTCTGATAGCGGATGATCTCGGAAACAAGACTGGGGATCAGCTCACGGCGGCTGGACACCAGTTCCAACTGTTCGGGGTTTTCGACCAGCGCCGTCAGGCCGCCGCTCATGGAATTGCGCGTGGTGTCGTTGCCGCCCACGATCAGAAGTCCCAGCGTGCCGATGAATTCGCGTGGCGGCATATTGCGCGTCACCTCGGCGTGAGCGAGCATCGAAATCAGGTCGAAGGCGGGCGGCGCGCCCGCGCGGGCATCCCATAATCGGCGGAAATACTCCGCCATCTTTGTCAGTTCGGCGAATCGCTCATCCTCCGAATGCACGACGGCATCGGGTGAATCGACGTTGGCGATCGCCACGTCAGACCACCAGGTCAATTTTTCCCGATCCGCCCAGGGGAAATCGAACAGCGTCGCCAGCATCATGTTGGTCAGTTCGACCGAGACACGCTGAACCCAGTCAAATGGGTCATTTCGTGGCAACGCGTCAAGCACGTCGGCGGTGCGCTTGCGGATCAGGGGCTCGAGATTGGCAAGATTGGACGGCGCCACGATCGGCGCGACGGTGCGTCGCTGCGCGGTGTGCCCCGGCGGGTCCATCCGGATGAAACTCGCCCGCTCCTGCCCCTTCGGCTGATCAGCGACCTGTATGCCGCCCAGCTCTGAACTCGACGAGAAGTTCTCATGATCGAGTTCAACCGCAAAGATATCGTTGTAGCGCGTGATGGACCAATAGGGGCCGAATGGCGACGCGCGGCAGTAGTGCACCGGGTCGTCGCGGCGTAACAGTGCAAACAGCGGCCGCCAGGTGTCGTCTTGATACAATCTGGGATCGCTGACATCGATCGACATCGGCGCGCGTTGCAGCATCTCGGCCTGGGCCATCGCTTGCTCCCCTCCCTGCTGTCGCTACTTCGCGTACGATAGCATAGGATGCGATCGAGCCTCGGCAAAGCCGGAAAAGTATCGACAAGCTTCGCGCTGCGGAATTCCGCTTCGAGGTCCCGCTTGATCGGAGGGCTGTGGGCATTCATAATTTGGCGCGAAAGGATTGATGCCGATGGTTCTGACGACGGGCTTGCGGCGATCGCTGGCGCTTGATGCCAATGCCGAGGCGCTGGTGAGCAACGAGGCGCGATTGACCCGCCGGGAAATGGTCGATCGCATTGCCCGTCTCGCGTCGGTGCTGCGTAATCTTGGCATGCAAGACGCCGACCGGGTCGCCATGCTGGCGCCGAACGGGCAGCATTACATCGAATTCTATTTCGGCGTTCTCTGGGGCGGCGGGATCATCGTTCCCGTTAATTCACGCTTTGCCATCGCGGAGATGATCGAGCAGGTCCGGGACGCCGAACCATTCGCGCTCATCGTCGACAAGACATTCACTGAGGCGGGTGAAGCGATCGCGCAAAATGTGCCGTCCATCAAGGCGCTGGTGATCGTTGGCGAAACCGGCGCATCGGGCCACGGCGTTCGGTCCGTCAATTACGAGGACGCGCTTCGATCGGTCAAACCGGTACCGGATGCGATGCGCGGAGAGGAAGACATTGCTTGTCTGTTCTATACCGGCGGGACGACCGGCCGTTCCAAGGGTGTGATGCTCAGCCACGGAAATCTGTGGGCCAACGCGATGGCAACGATCGCGCATCTCGGTCTCAATGAAAGCCTGGTGCACCTGCACTCCGGACCACTTTTCCACCTCGGCGCCGGGGGCCGTGTCTACGCCACGGCCGTCGCCGGCGGCAAGCACGTCGTGATGTCTCGATTTACGCCGGAACAGGCATTGTCGACGATCGCCAGGGAGAGGGTTACGGTTGCTACCTTCGTCCCGACCATGCTCGCGATGTTGCTGCAGCTACCGGATATTCACACCTACGACCTCTCCAGCCTGCGATTGATTACCTATGGCGCATCGCCGATGCCGGAGGCGGTATTGCAGGAATGCCTGCGGCGCTTGCCGCATGTCAGTTTCGCTCAATCCTACGGGATGACGGAGTTGTCACCGGTTGCGACAATGCTTGGCGCCGAACATCATACTCTGAATGCCCCGCCGGGCCGGCTGCGCTCCGCCGGACGACCGGTTTATTCCGCCGAGGTACGCATTGTCGATCCAAACGACAGGGAATTACCGCGTGGCGAAGTCGGAGAGATCATTGTGCGCGGGCCCATCGTCATGAAGGGTTATTGGCGCAAACCGGAACTCACTGCCCAAACCCTGCGCGGAGGCTGGATGCATACCGGCGATTCCGGATATTTTGACGACGATGGATTCCTTTTCATCGCAGACCGCATCAAGGACATGATCATCAGCGGCGGCGAGAACGTGTATTCCATTGAAGTAGAAAACGCCATCTCCTCACACCCGGACGTTGCCCAATGCGCCGTCATTGGAATCCCCGACCAGCGCTGGGGCGAAGCCGTGCACGCGATCGTGGTTGCACGCGCGGGCGCCGACGGACTCACCGCAGAATCGATCATCGCACATTGCCGGCCTCTGATTGCCGGCTACAAATGCCCACGCAGCGTCGATCTGCGCCGCGAATTACTGCCGCAATCGAGCGTCAACAAGATCGACAAGGCCGCCTTGCGCGAGCCGTATTGGAGGAATCAATCGCGCCAGGTCAATTGAAGGGGCGGCGCATCGGCGCCTATTTCGGCGGCGTCCGAATGGCGACCTTGCGTCCGTCGGTGAGGTCGACCTGCGGGTTGAGGATCACTTGGTCGCCGTTGCTCACGCCGGCATTTACCTCGACCGACGTGCCGAGATCGCGCACCAGGTTGATTTTACGGATGTGCGCCGTACCGTCCTCCACCACGGCAACGCTCAGGCCATTGCGGTTGAAGATGATTGCTTCAGACGGAACGATCAGGGACGGGCTTTTGCGCGGAATCTTGAGTTCGACCAGGCAATACAGCCCAGGCGTCAGCGCATGGTCGGGGTTCGGCACGTCGATCTCGGTCAGCAGCGTTCGCGAGCCCGGCTGGAGCGCGTCGGCGATGCGGGTGACCGTCCCGGGAAATTCACGGCCCGGCATTTCCGGCACCCGCACCACGGCCTGGGTGCCGGGAGTGACCCCAAGCGCATCGTCCTGGGGCACATAAAGCTGAATGCGCATCACATCGCTGTGCATCAGCTGAAACAGAAACGTCCCGCTAGCGGCGTCCGCCTGCACCAGGCTGCCGACGTCGATATTCCGCTGCGTGATGACACCGTCGAAGGGAGCGACCACGCTGAGGTAGGTTTTCTGCTGATTGAGAACGCGCAGCTGCGCCTCCTGCGCGACGATATTGGCGGAAGCGACCGCCACTGCGGCCTCCCGCGCTTTCAAAGTGAGGCGATCATTGTCGCCTTGTTGCTCCGTAAACCAGCCCTTCTGAACCAGCTTGCTGTCGCGGTCCCAGGTTACCTGCGCCAGATCACGGTTGGCCTGCGCCTGCTGCAGGGTCGCCCGAAACTGGGTGAGCGTGCCCTCGGCCTGCGCGATCTGGTGGTCGATCTCCGGGGCCGCGATCTCCACCAGCAAATCTCCGGCCTTGACCCGACTGCCGATATCGACCGTGCGTTTCGAGATGTAGCCGCTGGCCCGGGCATAAAGATTGGCCTGCTCGAAGGCCTCCGTCGTTCCCGGCCAGATGGCCGACCTGAAGGCCTCGCTCGCACGTATCGCCGCGGTGCGGACCGATGGGACAAAATCACGGCGCTGATCTGCCGTCGCGATCACTTCGGCGTGCAAGGTGTAATGCTGCCAGAAACCATAACCCAGCGCGCCGATGAGCGCCGACAGCACGACGGTGCCCAGGATCAGCCGGCCGTTCGACCGCGTTGCCTGCGCCGGCCTGATGGTGTCTTCAGCGGACACTTCCTGCGCCGGTGTCCCCTCATGTGGGGGCGGGATGATCTGGTTCATTGCGGATCCTCGGCGAAAACCCCTCGCGCGGGCTTGCCATCGTTGCGTTTGCGTAACAAGGCAAAAAGATACGGCACCACGAACAGGGTCGTCGGCGTCGCGAACAGAAGGCCGCCGATGACGGCGCGCGCCAACGCCGCGTTCTGCTCTTCGCCGGCTCCGCCGATCGCCATCGGAATCATGCCGACGATCATCGCGGTCGCGGTCATCAACACGGGACGGATGCGGGTGCGGCCGGCGGAGATCGCGGCGTCGAATGCGCTCATGCCGGCCAGTTGCTGCTCGCGCGCGAAGGTTACCAGCAGGATCGAATTGGCCGACGCGACGCCGATCGCCATGATCGCGCCCATCAGCGAAGGCACGCTCAGCGTGGTACCGGTGATATACAGCATGGTGATGATCCCGCAGAACGTCGCGGGGAGTGCCAGGATCACCACGAACGGGTCGCCCCAGGTCTGGTAGTTCACCACCATCAGCAGATAGACGAACACCGCCGCGAACATGATGCCGATCGCCAGATCGCGGAACGCCGAGTTCATGCTCTCGATCTGGCCGACCACCTCGATCCGGTTACCGGGCGTCAACTGCGGCTTATATTCCGCTACGATCTTGTTGATGTCGGCGGAGATCGAGCCGAGGTCGCGGCCATCTGCGTTGGCAAAGATTTCGTAGAGCGGCTGAATGTTAGCCTGGTTTGTGTTGGTCGCTATCGAGTCACGCTTCAGCGTCGCGACGTTGCTGAGCAGTCCCGGCACCGGATTGCTGTTGGCAACCGTGAACTTGGTCACCGGGGTGTTCTTGAGCGCGTTGATGGAGTCGACCCGGTATTCGGGGGTCTGCACCGCCAGATAATACGGCGTTCCGTTGGCCGGGTCGGTCCAGAAATTCGGCGCCACCTGCACCGAAGAACTCAGGCTGGTATTGAGGTTGAGGGCGATATCGTTCACCGTGAGGCCGAACTGGCTGGCCCGTGCGCGATCGATATCGGCGAACAACTCGGGGCCGTTGATCTCCTGTTGCAGGTGCACGTCGGCGACGCCCGGAATGGCCGCGATCTTCTGCTGCATTTCCCGGGCGATGCGCAAATTGTTGGTCCGGTTGTAGCCGACGGTGCGGACGTTGATCTGCGAGGGGATGCTGAAGTTGAGGATCTGGGTCACCATGTCGGCGGCCTGGAAGTAGAATATATTTTGCGGAAACTCCGCCGGCAGTGCCTGGCGCAGCTTCCTGATATAGGTCGCCGTGGGCTGATGATCTTCCTTCAGGGCGATCAGGATGACGCCGTCATTCACCCCGGTCGCCGTACCATCGCCGAATGCGTAGTTATAGGAACGGGCGGGCAGACCGATGTTATCGACAATGAGATCGCGCTCTCCCTCCGGAATGATTTCACGGATCTTGTCTTCGACCTCCTGGAACATCTGCTCGGTCTTTTCGATGCGCGTCCCGGCCGGCACCCGCACGTGCAGCTGGATCTGGCCGCCGTCGATGACCGGAAAGAAGTCGCGGCCCACGAACAGAAACAAGGTGCCGCCCAGGAGCAGGATAGTGACGGCGACCGATGGTATGACAAGCCGGTGCCGCAGCAGCCGGTTAAGTAGATCGGTATAGTTGTGGCGCATGCTCTCGAACCCGCGCTCGAATCCGGCGAACATGCGCGCAAACCAGCCCGCGCCAGCCTCCGCGCCGTGGCGCTCGTTCTTGAGCAGGAGGCCGATGGTGATGGGCGTCAGCGTTCGCGAAAAGGCGTAGGAGGCCAGCATCGCAAACACGACCGCCAGCCCGAGCGGGGTGAAGAGGTATTTGGCCGGGCCGTGCAGGAACACGACCGAGACGAACACGCAACTGATCGCGAGCGTCGAGACCAGCGTGGGCACCGCGATCTCCGCCGCACCATGCAGCGTTGCGGACGGCAACGGCATGTGTTCCTCGGTCAGCAGGCGATGCGTGTTCTCGATCGTCACCGTCGAATCGTCGACCAGGATGCCGATCGCCAGCGCCAACCCACCCAGCGTCATGGTGTTGATGGTATCATCGAGGAAATACAACACGATAAGCGAGGATAGAATCGACAACGGGATCGAGATCATCACCACCAGCGTCGAGCGCCAGGAGCCGAGGAACAGGATGATCATGAGAGCGGTGAGGATCGCCGCGATGGCGCCTTCCCTGAGCAGCCCTTGGATCGATGCCTTGACGAACACCGACTGGTCGAACAGCTCCTTTATCTTCATGCCGGGAGGCGCGGCAGCGCGCGAAGTGACCAGAGCTTCCTTGACCCCGTTCACCACGGCCAATGTTGAGGCGTTACCGTTCTTGATGATGCTGAGCAGGACCGAACGCCGGCCGTCGGTCCGAACCACGTTCTGCTGAACGGCGTTGCCATCGTGCACCTGACCGACATCCTTCACAAAGATGGTAGCGCCGTTGGCGAACTTGACCGGGATGTTGTTGAGATCGTCGATCGAGGTCGGCACCGCATTGGTGCGGACGGTGTACTGGGTATCGCCGATCTTGGCGGACCCCGACGGCAGCGTCAGGTTCTGGGCATTGACGGCATTGACCACGTCGAGCGGCGTCAGCCCCTTGGCCTGCAGCTTCAGCGGATCGAGATCGACCATGATCTGGCGGTACTTGCCGCCCGCCGGGGTGGGCAAGGTGACGCCGTGGATGGGCGCGAGCTGCTGGCGCAGGCGATATATTCCGTAGTCATAAAGCTGCTGCTCGCTGAGCGTATCGGATGACAGTCCGATCTGCAGCACGGGGACGCTGGAGGCGTTATACTGAACCACGACCGGCGCTTGAATGCCCGGCGGCATGATCAAGCGGATGAAATTGGTCGCGGCCACGATCTGGGAGATCGCGAGATCCAGGTTGACGTCGGGCTGAAAGAACACCTTTTGCACCGAGATGCCGTTCAGCGTCTGCGCTTCGATGTCCTGAATACCGTTGACGCTGGAGGACAGCGCGAACTGGCTGTAGGTTGTGACCCGCTGCTCCATCTCCGGCGTGCTGAGACCGGTGTATTGCCAGACGATGGTGACCACCGGAATGTTGATCTGGGGGAAGATGTCCATCGGCATCGACAGGATGGCAGTCGAGCCGAGAAACAGCACCAGCGTGGCAAGCACGTAGAACGTATACGGAAACTTCAAAGCGAAGCGAACAATGCCCATGGTTGAACTATTGCTTCCGATTGAGGGCCGCGAATTTGCGTGGATGTATTTTCTTTTTGCGTCACTTCAAGCTGACCAACGCCATGTCCGGTTTACCGCTATTCCAGCGACAGCGGTAGAGTTCAATGCCAGCGGCGGACCACACCGGGCGCACCGTTGCCAAGGCGGCCATGCCGCAAGTTTGCTCATAGAGAATTCCTCGTCACCCCCGGGATTTGACGGGGAAACTCGCAATTTTCAGCGATTTGATCCTAGAACCAGCGCGGAATGGGTCTATCTATCAAGCACTTACGACTGAATTTCCAAAGTGAGGGAACACGGAATTTCAGACCGGGATTTCAGTTCAACGCATGATAGATTGCGCCCACCAGGCCAGCCTGCAATCTGCCAGCTCTTTCGCCAACCAAAACATCCGTGATCGTGGCCACTTCGAAATCGCCGATTCGGTGATCAAACCGCTGACACCCCGCCGACTGTCGAGTTGGACCAATATGGATTACGCACATTGCGCCGATAAGGAACACCACTTAGCGGTCGGCCGCACGATCCGTGCCGACAGGCGGTGAAAGAAGCCGCGCTGCTACTGCGCGCAGACCCGTTCAAAGCAGCGATCTCAAATCCCGATCGGTTTCAAGACCGCCAGCTTCCGATAGGCTGCGCCTGCGGTTCGCAGCAGTCGTTTCTTATGTTTGCGGCCAAGAAGCGGCATGGACAGCCGGACGCCGTCTCGTTTCAGCGCGATCGCAAGAGTTGCATTTTCTGCATCGTCATTCAGTTGCCCAAGGGATTTTTGCGCTTGACGTAGATACTTCAACGCAGCTTGGTGCTTCGAAGATGGCTTGTCCGAATAAAGGTCCGTCAGGAATTCGATCGAATAGCATAGCTTTTTGTTGAGCAGCCGCAGCCGATGTCTTTTCTTCGCGCTCATAACCTGAAGTTTACGGCTCTTCTTCAGAATCTCTTTCAGCCATCGCTCGAGTTTGCGAGCGCCACTCGCATCGAGAGAGGAAGCGCGCCTTAGCCTGGCCTTTCTTCCTTTTTTCATGGACCAGTGCCCGTTCTCGATCCAGCCGCACGTGCTCTTGACGAGACGCCGATACCTGATCGATCGGAGCGCTCGTGCCAGGCGTCGATGGCCGTCCGCACGCCTCCCTTTCCAGGCCTGATAACCGGGTGTTACTTTGGCGCGCTTGTTGACCTCCTTGAGCCATTCAATCGCGACGTCCAAATCGCGCACAGCGCCAAGATGAGCGTGCAGCCACTTCAGTTCATTCCTTATTCGCGCTCGTTGCGGGTCGGCAACCATCGGTGAGAAAAACGATATCGCAGTGCGCAGGCGAGTTAGCGCAATGCGCATTCGATGCAATGCTTCAGGGTCGCCCCGGTACGCAGCCTCCTGATTTGCGGTCAAATCCCAAAGACAGCCACGCGCCACGACACGAAAAGCGGTGTCACACGCCATCCCTGCATGTAGCCGTGGACGCGGCCGCTGCATCCGTTCGGGGTGATGGGCGGACTTACTTGCTGATTTCGGTGCTGGCGACATTCTGTTCTGTGCTAACCGGCTTGGGGCCGCATCACGATGGGGAAAAAGAGTTCGGCATCGTCCCGTATCCGCTCTGGTATTCCGGATGCATCGCCTGCAACCATAGCCTGACGGTGCTCATTCTATGAGTCAACCGTTCATCCGCCCTGGTAATGCCAATCCTACTCGGCCGCGATAAATAAAATCGCCGAAAAGACGATGTTTTAGAGATCGCAATCTTGCTCGGGAATAATGCGTACCGACAGTGACGGACGAGCGTTCTGTCCTCCATGCTCCCGTCTCAGGTTGCCGCTGGCGTAGGCGATATTTTCCTCAATTTACGATCACCTAGGCGCTCCAGCCACACCAGTGCCACGGCCGACAGGAACGGTAGGCTCTGCAAGAGCAGGATCGTTGCGAACAGGTCGGCCTCGAGATGACGGTAGATATTGGCGGCGTAG
>JAJYAH010000127.1 GCA_021779635.1 Pseudomonadota bacterium
CCGCGGATTCCGGCGGCGGCGCTGGCCATCCCCGACGCGGATCAGATCGAACGTCTGGCGGCGCAGGGTCCGGTGAGGATCCGGCTTCTGCTGACACCAACGGTTCGCGAGAACGCGCCGTCCTGGAACGTCGTCGGCGAGATCAAGGGTCGTGAGCGTCCGGATGAGATTGTTCTCATCGGTGGACATCTCGATTCCTGGGATCTGGGCACCGGCGCCACCGATGACGGCGCCGGCACCGCCATCGTCTTCGGCGCCGCGCGGCTGATCGCCGGGCTGCCGCAGCGTCCTAGCCGCACGATCCGTGTCGTTCTGTTCGGCGCCGAGGAGATGAATTTCAGCGGGGCTGCCTATGCCCGAGCCCACGAAGGAGAAGCCGGTAAGATCGTGGTGGCCGGCGAGGCTGATTTCGGGGCACGGAATGTATATTCCGTGCAGCTTCCAGGCGCCGCCGCCGGCAGTGACTTCGGCCGCATGCTCGATCGGACAATTGCGCCGCTCGGCGCTAACCTCGATCACCGACCCGCACTCGGCGGCGGAGACGACATCCGAGAGCTACAGAAGGCCGGCGTGCCGGTGGTATCACTGCGCCAAGACGGACTCGATTATTTCGACACCCATCACACCGCAGACGACACGCTCGACAAGATCGATCCAAAGCAGCTCGACCAGGCGGTCGCAGTGTGGTCGGCCTTCACCTATCTTGCCGCTGCATCGCACGTGGATTTCAGGAGCCTCGCACCAACGGCAAAATAGCTCAAAACGATCGCGCCTGCCGTGAGTCCCTGGACATATTCCCGGTGTTTGATCACAGCTCGGTCACGACGCCACGATTCATGTTCGACGTCGCCGCGATCGCGCCAATATCGAAGACCGCTGAGGCGACCCTCTATCAAGCCTGCGCAATTGTTTGAAGGCGACGAGCCTGAACAGGCAGGGGACTTTAATCAAAGAGGCCGCCAGCTGAGGCGACCAAAGAAAAAGCCCCGCCTGAGGGAATCATCCCAAAGCGGGGCTAAGTCACAATGGAGGACACGCGCCATTCACGCGTGTCGTCACAAAAGGTCTCATAAAATCGGAGCGGGCGCGACCCGACTTTGGGATGATGGGAAGCGGTCCAGCGCCGCCGGTATTAGTCCTCGCAGAGGCGAAACCGAAGCCATGGATCAACCCGAACACGAAGGTGTCGCGCCAGCGACGGTCGACGTTGCGGGAAAAAAGTTCCCGACCGCCACGTAGACGATCGAGGCGGCGATCGCCGGCTCCACGATCGAGCTCGGGATGACGACGATCTGCAGGGTCGCGAGTGACGACGCTATGGAATGCGCTAACGTGAAGGCGGTGACGATCTTGATGACCGGCCAGAGTGTGCGTGCCCACGACACGACTGCGATCAGGAATGCGATGTGATCGTAGCCGAGAAAAATGTGCTTGATGCCAGCTTTGAGGTAGCTTCGGATTACGTCGAACAGAACGGGTGGCGGAGCGGTCAGCCTCAGATCGCTGGCACGACCAGGCGAGGCGAGCGATAACCCCATCCTGATCGGGATCGACCTTGACGGGCCCGGCCTGGCAAGGCGTGCCGTCGGTGCCCTGGACCAGAGCGTGCGTCGTAATATAGCCGGCGATCGGACCGGACGACGCGGCAAGCCGCGTGGCGTCAACGATATCTTTCTTAGGCCGGATTGGATCAGTGCAAGCGCGCGTCGCTGCGATGTTGCTATCGGATAACCTATGCGTAGGGGTCGTTGATCAAGACCGATAGTTTGTACAATTTATTGCATCCCTGTTCAGTTGGCACCAACTGCTGTGTGCCAAAACGTCGTCATGGGTTACGTCTTGCATCCAACCGAGCCATTTACGGTCCGGGTTACGGTTTCAGGCGCATTCTGGTCAGCGGCGTCGCGTCCCGTTACATGAAGCTGGCCTCACCGTGACGGCTGGCCCATCACACGCGATATCGCTGTGATCGACCCACCGGTCATGTCACGTTGACTGACCAGTGAAGGACGTGATCAAGTCAGAGGTGAGTGGATTTCCTCACTCCAGCTTGAGGATGTCGCGTTCTCATTTCGCCCGAAGGGAAAAAGCTCGGCTACGCCCGACCAACGAGAAGATTGTGGTCTTGCAAAGCCGGGATCGCCGGAATGCGTGCGATCTTGAATTTAACATTTCCGCGGCGTAGCCTGTAGCTAGCCGCATGAAGGCCGACCTAGAGCGACTAAAAGGCGGCAAAGGGAGGAGCGGATGTGCCGGCGCGCAACATGCTATCGCCGAGGTGTCGGAGCATGATCGGGACCGAACACCTGAAAGGCCCTCAATGAGGGCGCCGGTCGTTGACGTGCAAAACCTGGTCAAGTGGTACGGTCCGCGTCTCGCGGTACGGGACGTATCGTTTTCCGTTGCCGAAGGTGAAGTGGTTGGGCTGCTCGGCCCGAACGGTTCGGGCAAGAGCACCATTTTTAGAATTTTGACCGGTTATCTCGTGCCGACGACCGGCTCCGCAGCCGTGGCCGGCCGCGATGCGACGACCGAATCCCTCGCCTTGCGACATCAAGTCGGGTATGTGCCGGAGGATGCGCCGCTCTACGATCACATGCGGGTCAACGAACATCTGCGGTTCATGGCGAATCTCAAGGGGCTGTTCGGGCGCGCCGCCGCTCTGGCCATTGGGACCGTTGCGGAGCGTCTGCAGCTCCATGCCATGGCGGAGGTCCCGATCGGGAAGCTGTCGAGGGGCTATCGGCAGCGCGTCGCCATCGGCCAGGCGCTGCTCAACGATCCAAAGCTGCTCATTCTCGACGAGCCGACCAGTGGGCTCGATCCCAGCCAGGTCATCGCCATCCGCGATCTGATACGAGAGCTGGCCGGCAAGCGGACTGTTCTGATGGCCACCCACGTGCTACCCGAGATCGAGCAGATCGCAAGCCGGGTGATGATCCTGCTCAACGGCAGGCTTCTCACAACCGACGCACTGGCCCAGCCGATCGATGGTCAACGGCTGCGTTTGCAAGTCGCGGGACCGGAACCCAAGGTACGCGAAGCCATCGCGGCCGTACCCGGGGTACGCTCGATTGTCGTCGAACCTCAGTCCGGCGGCCCTGACCTGCGTTATCTGGTGGAGGCCGAGCAGCGTCCGGAAGTGGCGCAGCAATTGGCCGCGGCACTAGTGGGGCGCGGGCTGGCGCTGTCCGAACTCACCACCCTGCGGCCCGATCTCGAGCGCACTTTTTTAGAACTGACCCGACAACCGAGCGAGGCCGCCGCGTGAGGCAATTTCTGGCGCTGCTGGTCAAGGAGGAAAAGGCCCTCTTCACCTCTCCGATCGCCTATGTGCTGATCGCCGTGTTCCTGTTGATCATGGGTTACAGCTTCACCCTAGCTCTCTTTATCAGCCATACGATGACGCTGGTTCACATGTTCTTCCAGATTTTCGTGCTGTTCCTGCTCACGGTGCCGATCATCACCATGCGGCTCATCGCGGAGGAACGGAAGTTGCGCACGATGGAGGTCCTGCTCACCTCGCCGATAACCGAAACCCAGATCATAGTTGCAAAGTTCGCGGCAAGCATGAGCCTCATCGTACTGATGCTGATATTGTCCGGCGCCTATGCAATCGTGCTCGCTATCTATGGAGACCCTGATTGGGGGCCGATCTTCAGCGGTTATCTCGGCCTCGTGCTGTTCGGCGCGGCGCTTGTCGGGTTCGGCCTGCTCACGTCGGCGCTGACCAACAACCAGATCATCGCCGCTCTCTTGTCATTGAGCTTCTTCCTGCTGTTGTGGATCATCGACGAATATGGCTATCTGCTTCCCGACCCCTTCGACGCGCTGCTGGTCAACATGTCGCTCTCGGTGCATTTCAAGCCGTTCGCGACCGGATCGATGTATTTGACCGATGTCGCCTACTTTCTGAGCGCGACGATGCTCAGCCTGTTCCTGAGTGTCCGCGCGCTGGCGTGGCGCTGACGCGGCCGGGGGATCAACATGTCACGCGGCTTTTCATGGTTTTTCATCCTGGTGCTGGCAGCCACCGCGCTCGTCTTCGGCGCTCTCGGCATCTCGCATCATTGGGACGAGCGCGGCTCCAACCTGCTCTTCTTCGGGAGCTGGTGTGCCGCCATGCTCATGCTGTTCGCGCTTGGGCTTCAACTCCCGATGCGGATCGCCGGTTCGCGGGCGAGAGCGATGCTGTACAACGCCGCGCTAGCGATCGGCGCCATCGTTGTGGTCTATCTGGCGAACGTCGCGATGTTCCGCCACGATGTCTATGTGGACGCGACCCGCGAAGCCGCAAATACACCGCCACCACAGTTTGAATCGGTGCTGGACGGTCTGAGCAGCGACGTCTCGCTGACCTATTTCTACAACCATTCGGACCGGAACGCGATCGACGCCAAGGACCTGCTGACGGTCGCCGCGCGGCAGAATCCGCACTTCCATTTCTTCCCCGTCGACATCGACAAGGAGCCCGCGAAGGCGCGGGCTTTCGGGGCGCGGGCCTATAACACCGTGGTGGTGGAGACGGACGGCCGGCGCGTTGTCGTCGAGAATACCGCGGATCTCGCCCAGATAGCCTTTGCGACCCTCCGGGTTCTGAAAAGGAAGGTCGATGTTATTTGTTTGATCACCGGCCATGGCGAGAGCGTTCCCCAGGGGCCGCCACACTTCCATTATAGTCATATTGAAACCCTGCGGGGCCACGAGACGCCGGGCGCGGGAGACCTTCTGCAAGGCGACACCGACGGTCTCGACAGGCTGGAGCTTGCACTGACGACGCTGGGCTATACGGTCCGCGCGACTGCGCTAACGAGCCTTTCGGCCGTTCCGCCTGACTGCAGCGTAGTCGCCGAGGTCGGCCCTCGGCAGGCATATGCCCCGGCGGAAGCAGCCCTACTGTCCGATTATCTGGCGCGCGGCGGCCGGCTGCTGGCCATGATTGACCCCGAATTTCCCCTGCAGGGCGGGCTTGGCGATCTCTTTGGCAAACTTGGACTCGCCTCGGACCCCGCCATCGTGATTGATCCGCTCAATCACTCTGGATCGGATAACGACAAGGTCGCGGTGCCCTACTATCCGCCACACCCGATCACGCGACGGATCGCCTTGACCATTTTTCCGAACGCGCGACCGATCCGTGTCGGCGCGGCTCCGCCCGGCGTCAATACGACCATTCTCGCCAGCAGCAGCAAGGACAGCTATTTACGCCCCGTCTCGCAAGCACCGGCGGCAACCGAATCGGCCGGGTCAGACGCATCGCACGGCCCGGCGGTACTGGCGGTCGCGGTCGAAGGGCGCTGGCCCGGCGGTGCCGCCGACCAGACAAAACCATTCCGGCTTGTCCTGGTCGGCAACAGCAACTTCGCCGCCAATTCCTATTTTCCGTACGTCTCGAACGGCGATCTCGCAGTCGAGATGGTGCGATGGCTGGCCGAGGACGAAACGAGGCCGGCAGCCAAACCGCAATCCTTCAACCCCGCGCAACAGATCACGCTGACGAGAGACCAGATGCGCACCGTGTTCCTCGCCGTCGAGGTGCTGTTGCCTCTCAGCGTCATGCTACTGGGGGGCGCGGTCTGGTGGAAACGACGTTGAGATCCGGGGCGAGAAATGTCGCATTGTGGGCCTGCGCCGCGCTGATGGTCGCGCTGCTCGCGGCTCTGGCCTTGTCGGGGCGGTCGCCGGGGGGCCTGCCCGAACTGAATTTCACGCCGCAAGGGATCGTGGCCGCAACTCCCTCTGCCGTAACCGCCGCCGAGATCAGGACCAGCCGGGAGCGCATCGGTTTCCGCCGCGCCAAGGACGGCGCGTGGAGCTTCGAGCGGTCGAACACACCCGTCCCCAAGGAGCTCGCTTCGCATCTCGATCTGGCGCTGCAATTCATGCACGTCTCGGAACCGGCGCGAAGCCTCGATCCGGGCGACTACGACGTTGCAAACTTCGCCGAATTCGGGCTCGATCCCCCAGCTTACCTTGTCTCGCTGGAGCAGGCCGATGGATCCGTGATCGTTGCGGATTTCGGCACGCTGAACCCGTCGGGTACGTCGCAGTATTTGAGACTGGTGGGTCAGCCCACGGTCTACATGATGCCACGCCATGTCGGAACGGAGTGGGAGGTCACGGCCGACATGGCGAGACGCATTCTGCCGCCCGAAACCGGCAGCGGCGACGAGAATGCCAAGCGGCTGACGGCTCTGCTGCTCCCCGCATCGATCGACCGGATTTGGGCGATCGAGATAGTGATCCAGGGGAAATTACAGCGCCTGGAGCGAGACAGCGCCGGAAACTGGCTCCTCCATACCGGCCAGCATACCCACGCCGGCAACACCGACACGCACATCGCCGATCCCGACAAGGCGCGTATCATCGCGACAGCGCTGGCGGCGCTCGACCAGACCCAGATCGAAATGGTAGTAGCGAAACATCCGGGCGAGGCGGAGCTCGAACGATACGGCCTGAACCAGCCGGAGATGATCGCGCTGATGTACGCCCGCGACAGCTCTTCACCGCTGGTGCGCCTGGCGATCGGCAATGTGAGCGGCGATGGCTTCAGCCGCTACGCACGACTTGCGGGGGGCGACGTCGTGACCATCGCGGCTTACACGGCGACCAACATGGTTCAGCTTTTGAAAGCGGTCGGGGCCGCTTCGTGATCAAGCAGGCAGGCCTCGCCGCGCTCGCCTGGGCTGTCATGGCAGCCGTCAGCCTCTGCCCGACCGGGCTGGCGGCGCATCAAATCAACCTGTCCAACGCCCGCGTCGAGCTCAAGCCCGATCGCTCCGTGCGTGTCGAGGTCGCGCTCAAGGGAAGCGACGTAGATCGCGTCGCCGGAACCAAGGTGTTCGACCCGCAGTCAGGACTTGTCGACGCCGTGCGGCTTGCCGCCTCGGCTGCGGCAATCTCCGCCTATGTGACCACCCACGCTGTCGTTCGGGGCGCCGACGGCACGCCTTGCAAGGCCGGCAAGGCAGAAGTCGTCCCCGATCAGGACGGCGTCGTGACCCGCCTGATCTGGTCCTGCAATGAAGTCGAGGGCGACCTGATCTATCGGTCGACGGTACTGATCGATGTCGAGCCAGGCGCCAAGCAGGTCGTGCTGATCGGGCCGGAGCCGAATCCGGCGCAAGCGCTGCTCGACGCGTCGCAGACCGACGTCAAAATCTCGGCGCCGCCTCCGTCACTGCTCCACGTGATCCTTCGCTACATCGAGGCCGGCATCGAGCATATCTTCCTCGGCTACGACCATGTCGCGTTCCTGATCGCGATCGTGCTGTGGGCGCGCCGCCTGTGGCCGGTCATCAAGATCGTCACCGCCTTCACGGTGGCCCATTCAATAACCTTGTCGCTGGCCGCCTTGCAGGTTGTAGTCATTCCGAGCTCGATTGTGGAGCCGGCGATCGCCGCGTCGATCGTCTATGTCGCGATCGAGAACTTTTTCTCCCGCAATGTTGACAGTCGCTGGCGCGACACCTTCGCGTTCGGTCTCGTTCATGGTTTCGGCTTTGCTTCCGCCCTGCAGGAGTTCGGCTTGCCGCGCGGCGCGGTAGTGCCGGCGCTGGCGGCGTTCAACATCGGCGTCGAGGTGGGCCAGGTGGCGATCGTCAGTCTTGTCATCCCGCTCCTGATCGGCGTTGATTGGCTGATTGCCAGGATGCGCGGCGCGCCGCAAGATCGCACGGCGGCGCTTGTCTACCCCTTCTCCGGCATCATCGCATGTCTGGGGTTCTATTGGTTTCTCGAGCGGACGGTTTCTGGGTCGTGAGTCCGCATAGGCAAGATGCGCGCGTGATTAAAAATGAAAACGGGTGGCGGAAGCTCCGCCACCCGTTCGCAGACGCGTAAGTCCTGGTGATTTACTCGTAATACTCCGGCGAATGCTTGCGCGACTTGAAGCCTTCGGAGTCGTGGGCCATGAACACCTGGCCCTTTTCCATATCCCGCACCCGCTTGATGTAGGCATATCCGTTAAGCATCTCGGATGGATCATAGGTCAACCCGATGCTCGGCAGAATGTCCTTCGCCAGGTTCTCCGGCAGGTAGCAGGCATCGCTGGTCAGGACATAGGTGCCGGACTTGGGCAGACGGACAATCGTCATCTGGCTTCCGGGTGTGTGACCAGCCGAGCGATGAATGTAGACGCTGCCGTCTCCGAACAGATCGAGATCACCGTTGAGCTCGATCATCGGTTGCCGACCGGTAACTCCCGAACCCGTTTGAGCACGCAGCGACTCGAAGTCGCCACTGATGTAGGGACCGGAATAGCTCTTTGGCGGCCAGAACGCATTGATGATCTCGCTGCGCTGGACGATGATCGTCGCGTTGGGGAACTTGCTTGCGTTGCCGGCATGATCGAGATGCATGTGTCCGAGGATCACATAGTTGATGTCGCTGGGCTTCATTCCGAGCTTGCCTAGCTGGGCGTCAATCGTGAGGTCAGGATCCACACCCTTGTCGAGCATGGCGGCCATCGGCCCCCAATAGGTCTTGTCGGCAACAAGCTTGTCGTTATCTCCCGTGTCAAACATGATGTTCCCCTTGGGGTGTTTGATCAGGAAGAAGCCGACCGGGACGATGATTTTCTCATCTCCGGTGGCCGCGCTCGACAGTGCCGATTTGGCAATATCGAGTGGAAACGACGTGAACGAATATAGCTTCATTCCCTCCGGCGACGCCGCCGGCGCCTGAGACGCCAGACCCGCAACGGCACACGCACCAATTGCAAACTTGGCCAACAGTCGAGCGATACTGGTCATGAAAATCAGTCCTCCCTTAGACACGCCTTGTTGACGTGACCCGTTGTTGACGGTCTCGAATGCGGCCAACCGCCGATGCCGGGAATGAGGACTACGCTGCTAAAGGCTTCTTACTCTTAATAATTTTAATACTTTTGGGCCGCCGAGCCCCGCAACGCGTGACCTCTCCCGTTCAGAATTCTACATCTTTCGTCGTAATCCGCAACCTTACATGACGAAAAAAGGGCAGTCGGCCAACCAACACACGTGCTGCACAACACTCCAGCTCGAAACACAGGCTGCCGATCGCATCTGCGAGCGCAACGAAAAGGGTCGGGCGCTCATCGCAACACATGCTTTTTGGTGATCGACCGAAAATACATCTTACCAATCGCTTCCCAAGCTGCGGATACGTCAGGATGCCGCGGCGAAAATCTCAGCGGTTGCGAGCGACAGATGCTCGCGCGCCTTGTGCGCGCCGCAGCAGTCGATCTTGCTCGACGAGCCACTCGAAGATTCAGCGCCGTCGGTCGTGGCGGAAGTGCCGGCCACGATCGAGCAGATTCGCGACAAAAACAACTGCCCTCCTCGTCGAGCACGAAGTCGATCTCGTGCCTGATTTCGCCGACGAAGTCTATGTCATGGTCAGCGGCCAGATATCCTACTCGCGCGAAACCGCTAGTCTGCGAGCCGACATCGCGACTCAGAGCAGGCTCATCGGAGTCGGCACCAACGTTCTCTGGTCGTGCTGCCGACTGATCCGGGCCAACAATAGGGTGAAACGGGCACCGCCGGAAATCTCGCGCCGGCCCCCTCGTTCGGCCCGGTGCGTCCAAAAGACCGCCGCGCCTACGGAATTGACAGCGTCATATCCGGCATGATCTAACTGGTTTGGTAGTCGGACCACTGGTTCAGATTTTCAAGCCGATGAGCTCTGCTGATGCCCTCCCGCTTCAAAACGCAGCCTGTTTTCGCGCAGGTTCCAGCTGTCTGGACCGAGATCAACAAGCGCACGGTCCGGGAAAAAATAAGCGACAAGCTGGGCTCGCTCATCGCTTCCGGCATCCTGCATTTGGGAGATGAGTTACCGAGCGAGCGGGAGCTCGCTTCGCTGCTATCGGTCAGCCGGGAAACCGTCAGAGGCGCTATTCAGACGCTTGCGGCCAAGGGCATCTTGGAGGTGTCTCATGGCATGCGAACACGCGTCATCAACCAGAACGTTGATACGCGAAAAATCGGGGTGACGAGCCCGAGCACGATCAACACTTACGATATCGAATCGGTCCATGGCGCTCGGCTGCTCGTTGAGCGCGCCATCGTCGCCGAAGCGGCGCACCGGATCGACGACGAGACCTTGCTGAGACTCGAACGATCGCTGGCGATTCAAAAAGAGACGACCCGGGATCCCGTTCACTTTCTCATTTGCGACCGTGAGTTTCATCTTGCGATCTACCGATGCTCGACCAATCCGTTGCTCGCGGACTTTGTCGTCGATCTCTACACGTTCATGCTTGATCACCGCCGTGTCGCCATGTCTCAGCCCGGCGCGATCGAGAGAAGTTATCGCGATCATGTCGAGATCTTCGACGCCCTGACCGCGCACGATTCCGACGCGGTCATGGCGGCATTTGGGCGTCATATCGACCGCATCTATTCAACGACCGTCGCGATCATGGATGCGAAGGCGATGAAATCGGGTCTGTAATTTACGGACTTTCGACCGGCACGGCTGAAACGCCGGTATCGGCTGAGAGAATTAGAAACTAACCGCCGGAACAACCGGCCAAAAGGAGGAAACGGAAATGAATCGACGCGTACTCGTTTCGACGATGGCCGCAATCGCGGCAACGGTTGGTCTTGGGCTCGGAGGCGCCAACTCCGCCTGGGCCCAGTCCAAGGAGATCGTTTATCTCACCCCCGGTCTCGATTTGCCGTTCTGGCGCTACCTCTCGAAGGGTATCGAGGCGGCCGCCAAAAAGGGCGGTTACACCTATCAGGCGCTCGACTCTCACAACAGCGCCGACACGCAACTGAAGAATGCCCAGGATGCGATCGCGCGCGGGGTCGCAGGCATCGCGATTTCGCCGACCGACAGTTCGACGGCGCCCAGCGTTCTTGCGCTCGCGGCCCGCGCGCATATTCCGGTCGTGGTCGCCGACATCGGCACCAATAGCGGCGAATATGTCTCGTTCGTGATTTCCGACAACAAGGAGGGCGCGCACGGTGTCGGCAAGGCGCTCGCAGAGGCCCTCAAGGAGAAGGGATGGACGGATGGATCGGTCGGCCTCATCACGATCTCCCAAGCGCGCAAAAACGGCCAGGCGCGGACCGGAGGCTTTCGCGACGCGATGAAGGAAGCCGGGATCACGAAGGAGGCAGGCCTGCAGCAAATGCAGTCCTACACTGCCGACGAAACATTCAAGTTCACACAGGACATGCTGACCGCCAATCCCAACATGCGTGGTATGTTCATCCAGACAGATCAGCCGACGATCGGCGCCTTGCGGGCGATCAAGGCCGGGCATCGCGAGGGAACGCTGCTTGTCGCCGCTTTCGACGGCATCCCTGATTTCGTCGGCTTACTGAAAAAGGGCGAGATCGTTGCCTCGGGCATGCAACAGCCTTACTTGATGGGAGAAAAGTCGGGGGAAGCCCTGTTGAGCGCGCTCTCCGGAGGCAAGCCCGACAAGGAGATCCTGGTTCCTATCGTGATCGCCACGAGCAAGAACATCGATCAAATCCTGCCGACCATCAAACAGACCGTGTTCGCGAACGAACTGCCCTGAAACTGCCGCCGGCCGGACCACCCGTCCGGCCGGCCCTATCCGGTGTAGAAGCGAATGGCGACTTCCGGCTCCGTTCTTCTTGAAGCTCGAGACATAACGAAAAGCTTCGCGGGAACGAAAGCGCTCGTCGGCGCTGGTCTGACGCTGCGCGCCGGCCAGACTCATGCGTTGCTCGGTGCGAATGGCGCCGGCAAATCGACGTTATCGCGGGTCGTCTCCGGGCATGTGCGCAGAGATAGCGGAACGATCCTATACGAAGAGCGCCTCCTCGACTTCAAATCGCCTCGCGAGGCGCTTGATGCCGGCATCGCCATGGTGATGCAGGAGACGAGTCTGGCGTCCGATCTGTCGGTCGTAGAGAATATTTTCCTGCCAGAACTCCGTCGTCCCGGACGGCTTTCCTTTCCCGCGATGCGCCGCCGGGCCAACGAAATCCTGGCCGACCTCGGGCAGGATCGCGCGGTCTCGCTCGACGCCGAGGTGCGGGATCTATCCGTCGCGCAGCGGCAACTCGTCGAAATCGCCAAAGCTTTGGCGCTCAAGGCCAATCTCATTATCTTCGACGAGCCGACCGCTTCGTTGAGTCCCAGCGAGGTCGAGCGCCTGTTCGACATTATCGGCCGATTGGAAGACGCGGGCTGCGCGATCGTCTTCGTCTCGCATCGGCTCGAAGAAGTCTTCGCTATTGCCGACGAGATCACCGTGATGCGGGAGGGTCGGACAGTGGCCACG